>NZ_JYJG01000058.1 GCF_000955955.1 Lentzea aerocolonigenes | reverse complement strand
GCCCGTGCACAGCGACACGATCCGCGCGCCTCTGCGGTGTGCTTCCCGGACGGCTCGGACGAGGTTGGCGTCGATGGGCTGGTCCACGTCCTCGATCGCGGGCACGATCACCGTGTCGGCACGTTCGAGCTGGTCAAGGGGCAGGTCCGGCTCCATCGTGAACCGGCCGGCCCGGACGGGTCCGCTCCCGCAGATCTTGACGTCGTAGTCGAGCTGCGGAGCGGTGAAGATCTCGTACGTGGCGGCCAGCTCGAAGTGGAGCATCCCGTCGGTCACGGCGAAGGCGAGCATGTCCGAAACTGTACGCATCACGTCGTTCCAGACACTAGTCGGTTTTCCGGTTCGCGGCTTGGATGGTCTACATGGGACACAAGATCGCGGTGTACGGCGCTTCCGGACTCACTGGACGCTTTGTGGTGGCAGAACTGGAAAAGCGCGGCTTCGAGCCGATGCCGTTCGGTCGTGCGCAGGCAACGGCAGACGACCCTGACGCGTTGGACCGGGCGCTCTTGGGTGCTGCCGCCGTGATCAACACGGCCGGCCCGTTCGCGGTGACCGCCCTGCCGCTGATCGCCGCGGCCGAACGCGCGGGCATCCCGTACGTGGACGTGGCCGCCGAGATCGAGGCGAACGCCGACACGTTCGCCCGCGGCGCCTCGATCCCGGTCGTCCCCGCGATGGCGTTCTTCGGCGGCCTGGGCGACCTGCTGGTGACAGCCGCGATGGGCGACTGGACGTCCGCCGACGAGGTCCACGTCGCCTACGGGCTGTCCGGCTGGCAGCCCAGCGCCGGCACGCTCGAAGCCGGCGCTGTCTCGCGTGACCGCCGCGGTGGTCGCAGCGTGCGGTTCCGCGACGGCGCGCTGGAGTACCACGATGCCGAGTCACGCACCTTGACCTGGGATTTCCCGTCCGGGCCGCGCGAGGTCATCGCCGAGTTCACGATGGCCGACGTGGTCACCGTGCCGAGCCACCTCGCCGTCCCCACCGTGACCACGTACATGTCCGTGAGCGCGGTCAACGACATGCGCAACGCTTCTGAGCGACAGGACGCGGAGACGTTCGAGGTGGACGTCGTCGTCCGGCGCGATGGCGAGGAACGGCGCGTGACCGTCACCGGTCAGGACATCTACGCCGTCACCGCTCCGCTGGCCGTGGAAGCCGTCGAACGACTGCTGTCCGGCCGTTTCGCGGTCACCGGTGTGGCCTCGGCGGGTGCGATGTTCGACGCGCGCGACTTCCTCGACACCCTCACTCCGGCCATCCGCTGCCTTTGATCAGGTCAACGAAGTCGGTGCGCTTGAACTCCGGGTCGAAGTGCGCGAGGACGTCGTCGTTCATCGTCCCGTAGGTGGTGTTCGGCCGGTGCGCCATGCCGTCGTAGAACGCCTTGAGGATTCGGTTCTTGAAGTCAGGACGGGGATGTGCGGCCACCACCTCGGCGCGCTCCTCGTCCGTGAGCTCATCGAGACCGATGCCGAGCACGTCCGTCTTCACGCCCAACGCGATCGCCGCCACCTCTGGCGACAGCCGCAGCGGCACCTCGGGCGTCGTGTGCAGCGCGATCGCCAGCCACACGTTGCGCGCGTCCTCTTCCGACCTGCCGTGCTGCAGCAGGAAGGCCTTCGCGGCCTCGGCTCCGTCGATCTCGAACCGCACGTCCTTCGACGCGTGGAACTCCGTCAGCCCCAGGTCGTGGAACAGCCCACCCACGTACGCCAGTTCCAGGTCGACGTCCAACCCGCGCTTGGCGGCCTTCAACGCACCCCACAGGAACACCCTGCGCGAGTGGTGGAACAACGTGTCGTCCGTGACCTTGCGAACCAGCGACGTCGCCGCCCGCACCAGTTCCGTGTCGGGAATCTCCACACCAGCGATAACTTCAGCCATGCCTCAATGGTTGACCTGCGACTCTCTGGCGGGCACCGTCAATCAGGACCGCAACCCCACAGATGTGGACATGCGCGCCCGGTACTCGCTCGGCGACGCCCCGAACCGCGCCACGAACACCCGCCGCATCGTCTCGGAGCTCCCGAACCCGGCCTCCCGGGCCGTCTGCGCCACCCCGTGCCCAGCGTCCAGCAACGCCTTGGCGTGATCGAGCCGCACCTGCTCGACGTACCGCGCGGGCGTGGTGCCCAACTCGTTCGCGAACAGCCTCGCCAGGTGCCTGGAACTAACGCCGACCCGTGCCGCCAACGTCCGCGCGCTGTGGTCCAACGCCGGCTGGGCCGACACCAGATCCACCACCTCGCGCAACGCGGGCGTGCGCGGCCTCCTGATCTGCAACGGCGCGCTGAACTGCGACTGCCCGCCGGGCCGCTGCATGAACATCACCAGGTTGCGCGCCACGGTCCGGGCCAGGTCAGGCCCGTGGTCCTGCTCGACGAGCGCCAACGCCAGGTCCATGCCCGCCGAGACCCCAGCGGAGGTGAAGACGCCTTCGTCCTCGACGAACAACGCGTCAGCCTCGACCTGTACGTCCGGATGCGCCCGCGCGAGCTTCTCCGCGACCCGCCAATGCGTGGTGGCCCGCCGCCCGCTCAACACTCCGGCTGCGGCCAGCGCGAACGATCCGGTGCAGATCGACACGAGCCGCCGCGCACGCCCCTGCAGAACCCGGATGGCCTCGACAAGATCGGTCGGGATCGGCAACTTGGGCAAGGCGTCGCCGCCGGACACGATGACGGTGTCCGCCTCGGCAACGTCGTCAGCGGTGCCGTCGACCGGGAGGCGAATCCCCACCGAGGTCGTGACCGGTTCGCCGGACGCCGAGACGTACCTGATCGTGTAGTCGGCCCCGGCCAGGTTGGCCTCCGCGAACACCTCCGCGGGACCCGTGACGTCCAGCATCTTCATCCCGTCGAACACGAGGAAGACGACGCCCCGCACTGTGCCCCCCTATCGCAACAGATAAGCCCGCCAAGTTGCGAAGCAACGAGGCGGGCTGGGGGTCCGGGGGCTTGCCCCCGG
>NZ_JYJG01000057.1 GCF_000955955.1 Lentzea aerocolonigenes | reverse complement strand
GGACACCCGGAACGAGAAGGCGAAGGTGGCCCGCAAGGGCCACCGAGCAGCCTTCGGCCGAGTGGAGGTGCCGGGAATCGAACCCGGGTCCTGTGGCGGTTCATCAGGGCTTCTCCGTGCGCAGTCCGCTCTGTCTCTACTTGGCCCCATCAGTCATGCGAACGAGCTGATGTGACAGGCCCAGCCACTGTGAGTTTCCCGAACAGCTCCCGTAGCCGGAACTGCAGGTAAGCCTTCTAGCTGATGCCGGGAACTAGGTCGAAGGCGAACCCAGGCCGACAACCGCTAGCTCTGCTGTCAGGCAGCGAGAGCGTACGCGGTGCGCGTGTCGTTAGACGTGGCGCTTATTGGTTTGCGATGACGCTTAACGGTGGTCTCTCGCCTGCACCGGCACGCTTCCCCTGAATCAACGTCCACAGTCGAAACCGTTCACCCCCCTGTTGTGGTTACGCATAGCATAACTACCGGGGCCAACGACTTCTTCCCGAGGCAGGTAGGGCTGTCCCCACCCCCGACCTCCTAGTTAGCCACATGGTCTCTGACCAGCGGGAACGACCACCATGGATGACATGAGGAAACCGAACGCGCTCGCAGCCGGGTTCTACCTGCTGACCCACCTGGTGACCGGCATCTTCTGGTTCACCCTCACCATCGTCCTGACCGTGGTCGGGTTCTCGACCGCGCTGCTCTGGATCGGCTTCCCGATCCTGTGGCTCGCGATGAACGTCGGGCGGATGGGCGCGTCGCTGGAGCGGGCGTGGGTGCGCGTGGCGTTGCGCACGGACATCCCCAGGCCCTACCGCCCGCAGATCGAGGGCTCGCAGCTGGAGAAGTGGAAGCACCAGTTCACGGACCCGGCGACGTGGCGCGACCTCGGCTATCTGGCGCTGATGCTGCCGGTGGGGGCGCTGGAGTTCGCGGCGTTCATCGCGATGTGGTCGGTCGTGGCCGCGTTCGTGGGCACGCCGTTCTGGATCGACGACGCGCCGTTCGCGGTCATCGTGGGCGAGTTCTGGACGATCGACTCCTTCTACTCGGCGCTGCCGGTCGCGGCGATCGGGCTGGCGTTGATCCCGTTCGCGGTCATGGGCACGAAGTGGATGGGCGCGGCGCACGGCAGGTTCGCCCGCGCCATGCTCGGGCCGACGCGGGCGGACGCGCTCGCGATCGAGGCGGAACGGCTGCAGTCCAGCCGGGCGCGTGGTGTCGAGGCCGCGGAAGCAGAGCGCCGGCGCATCGAGCGCGACCTGCACGACGGCGCGCAGCAACGACTTGTCGCGGTGGCAATGGGTCTCGGCCGGGCGAAGTCCAAAATGGACTCCGATCCCGAGGGCGCGGCGCTGCTGATCGCCGAGGCGCACGCGGACGCGAAGGAAGCCATCCGGGAACTGCGCGACCTGGCGCGGGGCATCTACCCGTCCGTGCTGGGCGACCGCGGGCTCGACGCGGCACTGAGCGCGCTGGCGGCTCGTGTCCCGATCGAGGTCGAGCTCAACGTCGACGTGGAGCCGCGCCCACCGACAGCGGTGGAGAGCGCCGCGTACTTCACCGTCGGCGAGGCGCTCACGAACATCACCAAGCACTCCAACGCCACCAGGGCGACCGTCAAGGTCAACCGGGTCGAGACGGGTGTGCTGGTCGAGGTCACCGACAACGGTCAGGGTGGCGCGGAGCTGAAGCCGGGCGGCGGGCTCGCCGGGCTCGCGGACCGGGCTGCCACGATCGACGGTGTGGTTGTCGTCGTCAGCCCGCAGGGTGGGCCGACCGTTATTCGAGCGGAGTTGCCGTGCGCGTGGTGATCGCCGAGGACTCGGTGCTGCTGAGGGAGGGCGTGCAGCGGTTGCTCGCCGACGAGGGCATCGAGACCGCTGCGGCTGTGGAGAACGGCGACGAGTTGCTCGACGCCGTCATCGAGCACAAGCCGGACCTGTGCGTGGTCGACGTGCGGATGCCCCCGACGTTCACGGACGAAGGGCTGCGCGCGGCCATCGAGTGCCGCCGCCGCTTTCCCGGGCTGCCGGTGCTGGTGCTCTCGCAGTACGTCGAGGAGCGCTACGCCGTGGAACTGCTCGCGGGCGGCGCCAGTGGCGTCGGATATCTGCTCAAGGAGCGGGTAGCCGACGTGAAGGAGTTCGTCGACGCGGTGCGCAGGGTCGCAGACGGCGGCACGAGCATCGACCACGAGGTGATCACGCAGCTCATGGTGCGCAGCAAGAAGAGCCCTGTCGACAAGTTGACGCCCCGCGAACGCGAGGTGCTCGGGCTGATGGCGCAGGGACTGTCCAACACGGCCATCGCCGGCACGCTCGTGGTGTCCGACGGCGCCGTGGAGAAGCACGTCGGCAACATCTTCGCCAAGCTCGGCCTCGAACCGTCGAACTCCGAGCACCGCCGAGTGCGCGCTGTGCTGGCCTACCTCGACAGCTGAAGCAGACGGGCGCCGTTGTCGTGCAGGATCGCCTGCTCGGCGGCGGCGTCCAGGCCCCACGACCGGATCGCGTCGAGCTGCACCTCGTACGGGTACGGGATGTTCGGGAAGTCGCTGCCGAGCACGACCCGGTCGGCCAGCCCCGCGATCCTGCGAGCCCACCCCGCCGGCAACGGCACCATCCGCTCGCTGAACGGCGTGCCGACCATCGTGGTGTCGACGTGGACGTTCTCGTAGCGCTCGACGAGATCCAACGCGCCGGAGTAGTCCGGCATCCCGGCGTGCGCGATCACCGCGGTCAACCGGGGATGCTTCTTCAGGACCTCTTCGAACACCCCGAGCCCGGTGTGCTCTCCGGGGTACGGCCCGTCGCCGCAGTGCGCGACCACGGGGACACCCGCCTCGGCCAGCTGGCCCCAGACGCCGTCCAGCAGCTCGTCACGCGGGTCGTAGGCGCCGACCTGGACGTGCGACTTGAAGCACCGCGCACCGGCTTCGAGAGCCTTGCGCACGTAGACGTCCGCACCGGGTTCCGCGTAGAACGTGCCCGTCCGGACAGCTTCGGGGACGCGAGAAGCGAAGTCCGCGACCCACTCGTTCAGCCACTCCGCCATACCCGGCTTGTGCGGGTAGACCAGCGGTGCGAACGCGGAAACGCCCAGCTCCCGCAGTGCGGTGAGCCGGGCGTTCTCGTCAGTGCGGTACCAGATGATCCAGTCGACACCGGACTCGCGCACGCGGTCGAAGTACGCCCAGACCTTGTCGAGGACGTTCTGCGGCATGAAGTGGACGTGGATGTCCACCAACGCCATCAGTAACGGCCCTTCAACGCCCGCCCGTGCGCCTTCGCGATCTCGCGGTTGGCGTCGCGCTTCGCGATGTCCTGGCGCTTGTCGTAGGCCTTCTTGCCCTTCGCGAGGGCGATCTCGACCTTGACGTAGCCGTCCTTGAAGTACATCTGCAGCGGGACGAGCGACAGACCGGACTCCTTGGTCTTGCCGATCAGCCGTTCGATCTCCGCCTTGTGCAGCAGGAGCTTGCGCTTGCGCCGGACCTCGTGGTTCGTCCACGTCCCCGCGACGTACTCCGGGATGTGCAGCGCGTGCAACCAGATCTCGCCGTCGTCGACCTGGGCGAAGGCGTCCACGAGGGACGCCCGTCCCATGCGCAGGCTCTTCACCTCGGTGCCGACGAGCTGAATGCCCGCCTCGTAGGTGTCCAGAATGGCCCAGTCGTGCCGAGCCTTGCGGTTCGACGCGATGACCTTCTGCCCGCGTTCCTTGACCATGGCGACAACTTTACGTGGTCGGTAAAACCGTTAAAGCCGCACGTAGAGACGCAGCGTCACGTAGCCGGTGGTGGCCGCGATGACGATCGCCGTGAGGAACAGCCACGGCGACACGATCAGGATGTCGAGGTATCCGACCGGCGGGATGATGCCCGACTCGGTCAGGTTCCTGGTGATCCGGTCGATGAAGAACGCCTTGCCCAGCACCAGCAGGCCGACCGCGCAGACGGCACCGATGATGCCCGCGACGACCGCCTCGATGAGGAACGGCAGCTGCGTGTACCACCGGGTCGCGCCGACCAGTCGCATGATGCCGACCTCGACGCGGCGGGTGAACGCCGACACCTGGATGGTGTTCGAGATCAGCAGCAACGCGGCGAACGCCTGGATGAGCGCGAGGA
The DNA here is from genome assembly GCF_000955955.1 of Lentzea aerocolonigenes. GTDB lineage: Bacteria > Actinomycetota > Actinomycetes > Mycobacteriales > Pseudonocardiaceae > Lentzea > Lentzea aerocolonigenes_A. The sequence continues at coordinate 3,807 of NZ_JYJG01000057.1, read as the reverse complement.
TCAGCACGACGTCGCGCAGACCGTTGAGGCCCTCGAAGAACCGCTCGAGGAACTTGCTCTGGTCGTCGACACCCTTGACGCCCGGCTTGCCCTCGAAGGCCTGCTTGATGACGTCGGTGCGGTCCGGGTCCTCCAGCTTGACGCGGAAGGTCGCCGGAATGGCCTCCGGGCGTGCGAGCTTGAGCAGCTCGGGCTGGGCCTCGAAGATCCGCTTGAAGCGCTCGAAGCCCTCGTCGCGGTTCTGGAACACCACTGTCTCGACGCCGGAGGTCTGCTCCAGGGCGGAGCGCAGACCCGCGCACGGCTGCTGGGTGCAGTCCTTGTCGTTGGCGCTGACGTCGTTGGTCAGCAGAACCGAGACCTCGAGCTTGCCCGCGTAGTTGGCCTGCATCTTGTCGACCATGCGGACGACGAGCAGGCCACCACCGAGCAGCGCGAGCGAGATGGCGGTCGTGAGGATCATCGCGATCGTCATCGTGACGTTCCGGCGAAGTCCGGTGACGACCTCGCTGAACACGAAGCTGGTACGCATCGGGGGCGGGGTTCCTTGGGGGTCGGGGATTAGGAGCGCTTAGCGGCCAACGCCGTAAACGCCGCGCGCGTCATCACGGACGACCTTGCCGAACGACAGCTCCACGACGCGGCGGCGCATCGAGTCGACGATGCCGTGGTCGTGGGTCGCCATGATGACGGTCGTGCCGGTGCGGTTGATCCGCTCCAGCAGCAACATGATGTCCTGGCTCGTGTCGGGGTCCAGGTTTCCCGTCGGCTCGTCGGCGATCAGCACCAGCGGCCGGTTCACGAACGCACGGGCGATCGCGACGCGCTGCTGCTCACCACCCGACAGCTCGGTCGGGAACCGGTCCTCCTTGCCGTCGAGGCCCACCAGCTGCAGCACCTCGGGCACCACCTTGACGATGGTGTTGCGAGGCTTGCCGATGACCTCCAGCGCGAAGGCGACGTTCTCCGCGACCGTCTTCGTCGGCAGCAGACGGAAGTCCTGGAACACGCAGCCGATGGACTGCCGCAGGCGGGGGACCCTGCGCCGCGACATCTTGGCGACGTCGAAGTTGGAGACGTAGACGCGTCCCCTGGTCGGCACCTCTTCGCGCAGCAGCAAGCGCAGGAACGTCGACTTGCCGGACCCGGAAGGCCCGATCAGGAAGACGAACTCGCCCTTCTCCATCTCGACGGACACGTCGTCGAGCGCAGGACGCGTGGAGGTCTTGTAGACCTTGGAAACGTGTTCGAGACGAATCACGAGGCGCGAGTCTACTCATGGCCGCGGTAAAGCCCCCGTTCCGGTTAACTTCCGGCCCCGGAAAGGCGGTCCGGACCATCCACACGGCGTGGCTGAACCGGCACGAACGGTCGACAAAAGCGCACGTTCGGGCCATCAGAGGGCCGAACGTGCGCTTCGCCTCAGATCAACGTGACCGCTACGCCTGGGACTGCTTGCGCCACCGGATGCCGGCCTCGAGGAAGTCGTCGATCTCCCCGTCCAGCACCGCCGACGGGTTGCCGACCTCGTGCTCGGTCCGCAGGTCCTTGACCATCTGGTACGGGTGCAGCACGTAGGAGCGCATCTGGTTGCCCCAGCTGGAGCCGGAGTCCTTCAGCGCGTCCATCTTGGCCTGCTCCTCCTGCCTGCGGCGCTCGAGCAGCTTGGCCTGCAGGACGTTCATGGCCGTGGCCTTGTTCTGCAGCTGCGAGCGCTCGTTCTGGCAGGACACCACGATGCCGGTCGGGATGTGCGTGAGGCGCACCGCCGAGTCGGTCGTGTTGACGCCCTGGCCGCCGGGGCCGGACGAGCGGTAGACGTCGACGCGCAGGTCCTTCTCGTCGATCTCGACGTGGTCGGTCTGCTCGACGACGGGCACGACCTCGACGCCGGCGAACGACGTCTGGCGGCGGCCCTGGTTGTCGAACGGCGAGATGCGCACCAGGCGGTGCGTGCCCTGCTCGACACTCAGCGTGCCGTAGGCGTAGGGCGCGGTGACGCGGAACGTCGCGGACTTGATGCCCGCCTCTTCCGCGTAGGAGGTGTCGAAGACCTCGACGGGGTACTGGTGGCGCTCCGCCCAGCGCGAGTACATGCGCAGCAGCATCTCGGCGAAGTCGGCGGCGTCGACGCCACCCGCCTCCGCGCGGATGGTGATGAGCGCGTTGCGCTCGTCGTACTCACCGGACAGCAACGTGCGGACCTCGAGGCCGGCGATTTCCCCGCGCAGCTTGACGCGCTCGTTGTCCGCGTCGGCCTGCGCGTCCGCGTCCTCGGCCTCTTCCGCGAGCTCGTAGAGCAGCGGGAGATCGTCAAGGCGCTCACGCAGACCGGTGACACGGCGCAGCTCGCCCTGCTTGTGGGAGAGCTGGCTGGTGACCTTCTGCGCCTTCTCCTGGTCGTTCCAGAGGTCGGGCTTGGCCGCCTGGTCCTCCAGGTCCGCGACCGCGGCGCGCAACCCATCGAGGTCCATCACCGCCTCGATGCTCGAAAGGGTGGCGGAGAGGTCCTTGATGTCTGCTTCGACGTCCGGGTTCACGCAAAAAGATTACGCCAGCACCGGTCGCAGTTCGCGACCGGTGCTTGCTGGCGCTCTCTTCTACGCGGTCGGAATCGCGTCGAGCAGCTTCAGAACGGCCTTCGCGTGAGCGAGACCGAACTCGGCCACCGCCTTGGCGTAGGGGTCCTCCGCCGTCTTGGCCGCGCTCTTCGCGGTCTCCTGCTCCTGACCGTACGCAGAACGCGCGGTCGTGATCAGGGACTCGCGCTGCTTCGCGGTCAGCGAGCCGGCGTGCACCAGGCGCAGGATGAGCGGGCTGCGCAGGTGGTCCGGGCCGGGCTCGGACAGCAGCCAGTTCTTGAAGGCCTTCTTGCCCGCCGCCGTCAGCACGTACTGCTGGCTCGACCGCGGTCCTTGCTTGCCGAGGCGCAGCAGGCCTTGGTCAGCCAGCGCGGGCAGCTCGCGGTACACCTGGGAGCGGGTCACGCTGAAGAACGCGCCGAAGCGGTCTCCTGCCTCCGCCACCAACTGGCCACCGGTCTTGGGTCCGTCGTGCAGCAGCCCGAGCAGGGCGGCTGCGGTCGCATTCAGGTCTGACACAACGACAACGTTCCCACGTCTGGGGGAAGCTGTCCACAATGGTCAGCCGTTCTGTCCACAGTGGCTGATCACCGGGCTAGTCTGATGGGCCATGCGGAGCAACGAAAAGTCTCGCTGAGTAAGCGGCAGTTTTCCAGCCTCACGCGTTTGGCCGCTTGACCGTCTGTGTCCATCCCGGATGGAAAAAACCCTTTCGCAGAAACGAAAGTCACCCGATCTCACTCGATCGGCGGTACGACTCTCACCGGCCGGAGCCACCCGAATGGACGGACGTGAGCGTTCGTCGCACGACCTGGTGATGTCCGCGCACACCCCTTTCCCACGCCTGCACAACCGGGAAAATGATCACTGCCAGGCAGGGCGGGCGAGACCGAGCGAGACCACGGAGGTCGGGGACGATGAAGAACATCAAGTGGCTGGACCACAAGAAGGTGGCGGCGCACACGGTGGCCTGGATGACCGGAGGCATCCCGGAGCAGGCGGGCAAGGACGAGTGCATGGTGTGCGGCAAGCAGATCCGCAAGCACCGCACGGTCAACGGCGAGGGCCGGATCTGCTCCAGCATGCTGTGCGCGCAGTACTGGGCGGAGAACATGACCTGAAACACACTCAGCCCGCTCCTCACGAGGAGCGGGCTGATCGCGAATAAGCAGAAGGCCCGGAGTCTGATGACTCCGGGCCTTCCGTCTAGTAGCGGGGACAGGAT
>NZ_JYJG01000403.1 GCF_000955955.1 Lentzea aerocolonigenes | reverse complement strand
GTCAGCGCGACCTAACGAAGTGCTACTAGAGGTGCTTGAGCGCCTCACGCCGTGACAACGGCGACAGCGAAGGCCGCGCATCCACGAACGACCGCACCCAGCCCGGCTCTGTCTTCGCGAACTCGCGCAGCGCCCACCCGATCCCCTTGCGCAGGAAGAAGTCGCGGTCGTCCACGTTCGCGTCGATGCACGCCGTCAGCAGCTCGACGTCGGTCGCGCCCTTCGACCCGAGCTGGCAGATGATCGACGTCCGCCGCCGCCACCTGTCCTCGTCCGTCGACCACTTCAGCATCTGCGGCCGGATCACCTCGGGCGACGAGCGCAGCAACGGCCCGATCAAACGGGACGCGGTCTCGTCCACGAAGTCCCACCAGGCGCCGGTCACGATCACCTCGTCGAACCACGGCATCAGCGAGACGTCCTGGAATCGCTTGTCCCCGCTCAGCGACAGCGCCACGTACCGTTCCTCGCGGTAGGTCGCCTCCCGCCACAGCGTCTGCACGACGTCGAGCCACTCTGAGCGGGATCCCAGCCGCGGCAACGACTTCAGCAGCGTCACCCGGCCCGGCTTCGCCACTCCGGCGAACGGCATCTCGGACTTCATGTACGCCTGCATCTCCGGCGCCTTCACCGGATCCGCCAACTCCTGCAACCCGGCTCGAACAGCGGCGATGAACGAATCCTTGGGAGTCACGCGACGACCGTATACGCTGACGACCGCGCCGCCGCTGAAAACGTTTGCAGTGGAGGCTGACATGGTGGGTTCACGGCGAACCTTCTTCAAGGTGTCCGGACTTGCAGCAGCAGGAATGCTCGTCCACGGCACAGCGAAAGCCGATCCGTGGGACGAAGTGGACGCCATTCTCGCCCGCATCAAGCCGCCGGCGTTCCCGGACGAGGACTTCGACGTCACCGCGTACGGCGGCAAGGCGGACGGCAAGACCGACAACACCGCCGCGTTCAGGAAGGCGGTCGAAGCGGCGAACGCGGCGGGTGGCGGCCGGGTCGTCGCGAAGGGCGGCACGTTCCTCACCGGCGGGATCACCTTGCTCAGCAACGTGAACCTCTTCGTGGACAAGGGTGCCAAGCTCCTCTTCAGCCCCGACCAGAAGAAGTACCTGCCGGTGGTCGAGACCCGCTGGCAGGGCATCGAGTGCCTCAACCACCAAGCGTTCGTCTACGCCAACAAGGCCACGAACATCGCGATCACCGGCGGTGGCACCCTCGACGGCCAGGGCCAGACCTGGAAGCCGTGGGGGAGCGGCGGTTCCGACTGGTCGCAGCTGCAGAAGTGGGGCGCCGACGGCACCCCGGTCGCCCAGCGCAAACTCGGCGACGGCCACAAGCTGCGGCCGAACCTGATCCAGTTCGTGTCGTGCGAGAACATCCTGATCAGCGGCATCACCATCGAACGCCCGCCGATGTGGAGCGTGCACCCGGTGAAGTCGCGCAACATCACCGTCGAGGGCGTCACGATCAACAGCCGGGGCGGCGGCGGCAACAACGACGGCGTGGACCCGGAGTGCTGCACCGACGTGCACATCAAGGACTCGACGTTCAACACCGGCGACGACTGCATCGCGATCAAGTCCGGCCGTGACGTCGACGGGCGGCGGGTGAACATGCCGTCGCAGAACATCGTCATCGAGAACAACAAGTTCGTGTTCTCGAACCGCGGCGCGATCTGCATCGGCAGCGAGGCTTCCGGCGGCGCGCGCAACATCTACGCGCGCAACTGCGCGGTCAACCAGGCGAACACCTCGGACCAGCTCTGGTACGCGGTCTTCATCAAGACCAGCAAGTATCGCGGCGGAGTCGTCGAGAACGTCCACTTCCGGGACATCACCGCGAACAAGCTCACCAAGTCGCCGGTCTTCATCACGTTGAACTACAGCGGTTCCGGCAACTCCGGCCCGGTCGTGAACCCGGTGGTGCGGAACATGACGTTCGAACGGCTCATCGTGGCGGGCTCAAAGGAGTACGCCGTTGAGATCGATGGCCTATCGGCGTCCAAAGTGACCAACGTCATCGTGTCGAATTCGAAGTTCACCGCGATCTCCAAGGGCGGCAACAAGCTGACGAACTCGCAAAACATCACTTTCCCGGGCACCACTGTGAACGGAAAGCCTGCTTGATCCCCGTACCATTCGTGTTCATGCGTGTGCTCATGGTTGTGGCGGCGCTCGTGCTCACCAGCATGGGCGTCACCAAGGCGGACGCGGCGGACTACCTGGATCTGCCGCTGTCCAACGGAAACGGCGAGGAGCGGGGCGGGGTGCACCCGGACCTGCCCTACGACCGGGCCGTGCTGGAGGCCGCGCTGAACCGCCACCGCGCCAAGGGCATCGCGCCTGCGAGGTTCAAGGCGTTGCTGTGGCAGTACTGGATCGTCCGCGCCGCGGAGGACGCCGGCGTGGCGCTGTCCGAGTGGGACCCGCAGCGCGGCGCCGACGTGAACCGCGCGACGATCTTCGCCGTCTACGACTTCTACGCGAAGCTCTACGTGACGCACCCGGACACGTTGCGGTGGATGGGATTCGCGAACATCGGCGCGCCCGCGTTCGCCGCCGGGATGCTGGATCTCGGCACTGTGCCGGAACTGCGCTGGTTCTCGTCGATGCTGATGTCCATGCAGAAGCACATCTTCATGGACCTCGGCGCGATGCACGCCGCCTATCTGCACGGCGGGATCAAGGCCGTGGAGGAGATGCGCGACGCGGGGATCATCGACCCGGACACCACCGCGGCGTGGGCGGATCCGGCGCAGGCCGTCCTGGAGTTCTCCTCGCGCGAGCAGAACCTGGTGATCGCCGAGCAGTTCGACCGGATGCGAGCGCGTCTGTTACCGCCCGGCGAGGTCGTCACGTACGCGATCACGGTCGCCGGCCCCATGCCGGTGCCGGGTGGCAAGACCCCGGCGCAGTACCGGCCGTTGTTCGGCGGTCCGTTGCCCGCCTTCAACTACGCGGACCGGGTGGCCCGCTGGGACTTCCTCAGCAACGACACCGTTCCGGCCTATGAGCGCTTGTCCGCGGACTCCGTGCACAAGATCGTGCAGCGGCCGTTCGCGGACCGTGTCGCGGAGTACCGCGCCACGGCCCGCCTGATCGACCTGATCGTCCCGTTCAGGAGTGCCGAACCCCAGACCGGAGTTCGCTGAGCACGGTCAGCCGATCTTCGTTCTCGATGCGTCGAGTGGTGACGCGATCGGGGTAGCAGCGCATGAACATGTTGGTGAAGTGCGTTCCGTAGTGGATGACGTCGTCGCCGTGCGGGTCGTCCAACGGCCGCACCACGGCTTCGAAGTTGGGCTCGTGGAAGTACGCCATGGTGAAGCGCTCCCGGTTGTTCAGCAGCACCTTGTGCGGCGTGGAGAGCAACTGGCCGCCCGTCAGGAACTGCAGGATGTCGCCGGGGAACACGGTGAAGACGTGCTGGACGGGCTCGACGAGGTTCCAGCCCTCCGCGTCCTGGAAGCAGCCGGCCGCCGACTCGTCCGGCAGCCAGTTGCGCGGCCGTTCCTCGCCCTCGATCGGCGGGCGGACGTAGAGGCCGCCGACGTCGTCCTGTGCGGCCAGGACGAGCATGCCGTAGTCGGTGTGCGCGCCGATGCCGCGGTCCACGGTCTCGGACCTGGTCGGGAACCTCAGCACCCGCATGTGGTGCCAGCCGTCCGCGGTCAGCCTGGTGAAGGTGTCGATGTCGAGCCCGAAGCCCAGTGCGGTGAGCTTGAGGATCTTCTCGCCGGACTCGCCGAGCATCGCCATGAAGTCGCGCATGGCGTCGCGGTAGAGGTTGTCCGGCCACGGAACCGGCCCGTGACACGGCCACTGGTCGACGACGCGGGAGTCGTCGAGCGGGACGTCCTTGCAGACGGTGAAGATCTCCGAATAGTCCGCAATGCCGTCGGTGACCTCTTCGCCGGACGCGATGTAACCGGCGTAGGTCAGGTCGCTGACCAGGCGTGACTTCTCCTCGAGCGACAAGCCGTGGAAGAACCTTCTGCTGGCCTCCATGGCTTCTTCTGTGGTTCGGTCCTGCACCGCGTCCGTTGCGATCTGCAGAATCCCGTCGGCCTGCCACGCTGCGATGAGCTGGCGGCCGAGCTCGACGTCGTCGTCCGAGCCGGTGACGATCTCGGGCAAACGGAAGGTGCGTAGTTCGGTCATGGCCCAACGAACGACCATTCCGTTGAACGGGTTCATTTTTCGTTCAGAGGTGGAATCGGATCCGTCTTAGTAGGCTGACGACCATGACGTCGTACGACTACGACCTGATCGTGATCGGCTCTGGCCCCGGTGGTCAGAAGGCCGCGATCGCGGGTGCGAAACTGGGCAAGCGCGTGGCCATCATCGACAAGCAGGAGATGGTCGGCGGCGTCTGCGCGAACACGGGGACGATCCCCTCGAAGACGTTGCGTGAAGCCGTGATGTACCTGACGGGCATGAGCCAGCGCGAGCTGTACGGCGCCAGCTACCGCGTCAAGCAGGACATCACGATCACCGACCTGATGGCGCGCACGCAGCACGTGATCGGCCGCGAGGTCCAGGTCGTGCGCGCGCAGCTGCACCGCAACGGTATTGACCTGTTGAACGGCTTCGGGCGCTTCGTCGACCCGCACACCGTTGCGGTGGAAGGAAGTCACCGCGGCGACCGCACGACGATCTCCGGCGAGTTCGTCGTGATCGCGACGGGCACGACGCCCGCGCGTCCCTCCGTGGTGGACTTCGACGAGGAGCGGATCCTCGACTCCGACGAGGTCTTCGCGCTGACGGAGATCCCGTCGTCGCTGGTCGTCGTCGGGGCGGGCGTGATCGGCATCGAGTACGCGTCGATGTTCGCCGCTCTCGGCTGCCGGGTCACCGTCGTCGAGCAGCGCGAGAAGATGCTGGACTTCTGCGACCCGGAGATCGTCGAGTCGCTGAAGTTCCACCTGCGCGACCAGGCCGTCACGTTCCGCTTCGGTGAGAAGGTCGTGAACGTCCAGGTGTCGGAAGGCGGCACGGTCACCCAGCTCGCTTCCGGCAAGCGCATCCCGGCCGCCGCCGTCATGTACTCGGCCGGTCGCCAGGGCACCACGGAGAAGCTGGACCTGGCAGCCGCAGGCCTGGAGTCGGACAACCGCGGCCGGCTGTCGGTCGACGAGCACTACCGCACGCCGGTCGAGCACATCTACGCCGTCGGAGACGTGATCGGGTTTCCCGCCCTGGCCGCGACGTCGATGGACCAGGGCCGGCTGGCCGCGTACCACGCGTTCGGCGAGCCGGTGCACGACCTGACCGCGTTGCAGCCCATCGGCATCTACACGATCCCGGAGATCTCGTACTGCGGCGCTACGGAGACCGAGCTCACCTCGTCCGCGATTCCTTACGAGGTCGGGATTTCACGCTACCGCGAACTCGCCCGTGGCCAGATCGTCGGTGACGCGTACGGCATGCTGAAGCTGCTGGTGTCCACTGTGGACCGGAAGATCCTCGGTGTGCACGTGTTCGGCACGGGTGCGACCGACCTGGTGCACATCGGCCAGGCCGTGATGGGTTGTGGTGGCACGGTCGACTACCTGGTCGACACGGTGTTCAACTACCCGACGCTGTCCGAGGCCTACAAGGTCGCGGCTTTGGACGCCACCAACAAGATCCGCGCGCTGGACCGCTTCACGACCCAGTGATCAGGATCGGGTGAGCCCGGCGTCGTGGGCCACGATGGCGGCCTGCACGCGGTTGGCGCACTCCAGCTTGGGCAGGATCCGGCTGATGTGCGCCTTCACCGTGCCGGTCGCCATGTAGAGCTGCTCGCCGATCTCGGTGTTCGACAGCCCCTCGCCGACCAGCTTGAGCACGTTGCGCTCGGTGTCGGTGAGGGTGTCGATCTTCCGGCGCGCCTCGGATCCGCTGTCCGGTGCGGCCAGGTGGCGTTCGATCAGCCGCCTGGTGATCTGCGGGGCGAGGATGGGCTCGCCGTTCGCCGCCTTGCGGACGGCGTTGATCAGCTCCTGCGGTGGCGTGTCCTTGAGCAGGAACCCGGTGGCGCCGACTTTCATCGCCTGCGCCACGTAGGAGTCCTCGCCGAACGTCGTGAGCATGACGACATTGGTGCTCGACGCGATCTGCTCGGCCGCTTTGAGCCCGTCGCCGCCGGGCATGCGGATGTCCAGCAACGCCACGTCGACTGAGTGCTTGAGGCTGAGTTCGACGGCCTGCCTGCCGTCGCTCGCCTCGGCCACGACGGTGATGTCCGGGTCGTTCTCCAGGATCAGCCGGATCCCAGCACGCATCAACGTCTCGTCGTCGGCGATGAGGACTCGGATCACGCGGGCCACCCTACGGCCCCTCCTGCTCCTTCGTGTGCAGCTTGCCGTCCCGGTAGCAGAGCTTGTAGTAGAGCTCGGCGTTGTGCGACGTCTGGTACCGCGAGCACCCGTCCACCCCGAGCTGGCCGACGCCGAACTGGTCCATGACCTCTTCCTCGGACGTGACGCCCACCTTCAACGAGTCGAAGTACGGCGCGTTCATCTGAGTCGGGTTGAGCAGCGCGAACAGCAGCAACACGAGCAGCGCCCCGGTGATCGGCACCAGCGCCAGCAGCCCGAGGCACCCACCGCCCACCACGCGCGGCACGGTCAGGATCTCGGCCTTGAGCGGCGGCGGCACCTCTCTGGTCTCGGCCACGGCCTGAGCCGCCGGGTGCAACGGCACGTCCGCCGCCACCCGGAACCCGCCCTCGACCGGCGGCCCCGCGCTGAACGACCCGCCGAGCAGGCCGACGCGTTCCTCCAGACCGATCAACCCTCGCCGCGCGCCCTTGCCCGGCGCGGCGGAGGACGGCGCGTTCAGCACCTGGATCTTCGCCCGGCCGCCCTGGACCGCGACCTGCACCCGCGTGCGCGCGCCGGGGGCGTGTTTGTCCACGTTGGTCAACGCCTCGCGCACGACCCGGTGCACCGCGCGGCGCGTGCGGGGGTCGGCGCCGTGCAGGTCGTCGCCCGACCAGTCGAGCGTGGCCCTGCCTCGCACGAGCGCGGCGATGTCCGAGCGGGTGCCGGTGTCCTCGTCGAGCGACTCCGGTTCCGGGTTGGTGCGGAGAACACCGAGGATCTCCCGCAGCTCCGCCATCGCGAGCGACGACGTGGTGCGGATCAGCTCGGCCTGTTCGTGCAGCTGAGGAGACTTCCGCGCGGTCGCCAGCTCCAGAGCGCCCGCGTGGATGGAGATCAGGCTGAGCCGGTGCCCGAGCATGTCGTGCATCTCGCCCGCGATGTGCGAGCGCTCCTCCGAACGAGCCGACGCGGCGGTCAACGCCCGTGCGCGCTCCAGGTACTCGTTGCGTTCCTGGAGGAGGCGGACCATCGGCCTGCGACGGCCCAGCAGCATGCCGGACACCGCCGGGAAGACCACGAAGAACACCGAGCCGACGACTCCGCCGAGCAGGCTCTCCCAGGCCGGCGTGCCGTCGTGGACCAGGAAGAGGCTGAACGCGGTCTGCAGCACCGACGCCACCCCGAGCAGCGCCCACAACCGGCCCAGCCGGGGGATGCGCCGGGACGCGGCGAACACGACGAACGCGGTGGTGGCCATCGCCCAGAGGTTGTTGACGGCGAAGAGGGGAGCAGTGAGCAGCAGCGTCCACTCCGGCTTGCGCGGCGCCAGCCACACGAGCGCGGCGATCCACACGGCCGACGCGACGGTCAGCGCCGGGTGCGGCACCGGTGCCAGCGGGGCGATCAACGGCACCAGGCCGACCAGGAAGGCCAGGACCGGCCAGACGAACCTCATCGGGCCAGCTCCTTCTTCGAGGTCAGCCGGCTCTGCTTGTCGAAGCACAGCTCGAAGTCGAGATCGGACGAGTCGCGCGCGTGGTAGCGAAGGCAGCCGGTGTTGTCCGACGGCACCCCGAACCCGAACGTCTCGGTGACCTCTTCCTCGTGCGCGACCGACACCTGGAACGCGTCGAACTCCTGCCGGCTCATCTCGGGCTTGCTGAAGATCGCGACGATCAGCAGCACGAACACCGTGCCGAGCGCCGGCACGACCGACAACAGCGCCAGGCACCCACCGCCGACCACCCGCGGCACCGTCAAAATCTCGGCCGTGACCGGCGGCGGCGCCTCCACCACCCTGCTGCCGGCCGCACGCGGGGCCCCTTCGTCCTCTTCTGGAGCACGAAAGCTCCCCGCGTACACCACTGGATGCAGCGGGAGGTCGGCAGTGAGCCGGAATCCGCCCGTGAACGGCCCGGCGGTGAACGACCCGCCGATCAACCCGACGCGTTCCTCCAGACCGATGAGCCCACGCCGGGTGCCTGCGCCGCGAGGTGCGCTGCTCGGACCGTTGACCACCTCGACGCGCACTCGTTCACCAACGTCCACGGCCACGCGCGTGAGTGCTGACGGCGCGTGCTTGTGCACGTTCGTGAGTGCCTCACGCACGACCCGATGGACCGCCCGTCGCAACCGTGCGTCGGCATCGGTCAGATCGGAACCGGACCAGTCCAACGAAACCGAGACGCCCGCGCTGACAGAGGCAGCCACGAGCCGTTCGACATCCGCGCGCGTGCCGGCGTCCTCATCGGCCTCGATGTTGCCGAGCACACCGAGGATCTCCCGCAGCTCGTCCATCGCCACCGCGGACGTCTTGCGGATCAACTCGACCTGTTCGCGCAGCTCAGGAGCCTCAACGGCGGCAGAGCGCTCGAGTGCGGACGCGTGCGCGGTGAGCTGGCGCAGCCGGTGACTGAGCATGTCGTGCATCTCGCTCGCGATGTGCGCGCGCGTGTCCGAACGCGCCGTGCTCGCGGTCAACACACGCGCGTGCTCCAAGTAGTCGTTGCGCTCCATCAGCACCCGCGTCAACGGCTTGCGCCGCCCGACCAGCGCACCGGCCACCGCGGGGAAGATCAACAGGAACACCACGCTGAAGCCGGTGCCGAGCACGTACTCCGTGATGTTGTCCCCGGCGTGCCACGCGTGCAGGCCGCTGAACCCCGCCTGCAGCAACGCGGTGACGCCGATCAGCAACCACACCTGCACCTGCGTGCGCACGGACCGCGCGGCCCGGAAGATCACCAGCGACGTGGGCGCGATCGCGAGCAGGTTGTTGACCGCGTTCAACGGCGCCGTGAGCACGATCGCCCACCGCGGCCACCGCGCGCTGATCGGCACCAGCGCGGCCGCCCACACCGCCGACGCCACGATCAGCCACCAGTGCACCGGCCTGCCGAGCGGCGCCACGAGCGTCACCAGCGCCAACAGGAGGGCACCGACCGCCCACAGCCCGTCGCGCACCTTCACGTTCACGCCGATCATCTTGGCCCGCCCCCGCCCCGCCACCCAGCGCCACCCGGCCCGGCCTGCATAGCCATGTGGCCACTTCGCGGTACGCGGGGCCCCCGCGTGCGCCAGGAGAGTACGAAAGCTCCCCGCGTGCGCATTCCAGTTGAGTGAGTTTGCATGACCGTGCATAATCATGCGTATGACAGTGAGGATCGCGGTCGCGGGCGCCAGCGGGTACGCGGGTGGCGAGCTGCTCCGCCTGCTACTGGCTCATCCGGACATCGAGATCGGCGCCCTGACGGCGAACAGCAGCGCCGGTGACCTGTTGCTCAAGCACCAGCCGCACCTCCTGCCGCTCGCGGACCGACGGCTCCAAGACACCACAGTCGAGACCCTCAAGGGGCACGACGTGGTGTTCCTCGCACTTCCTCACGGTCACTCAGCCGAGCTCGCCGAGCAACTCGGCGACTCCGCCATCGTGATCGACTGCGGTGCCGACCACCGGCTGACCAGCGCGGATGACTGGACACGCTGGTACGGCGGCGAGCACGCGGGTTCCTGGCCATACGGCTTGCCCGAACTTCCCAACCAGCGGGAGAAGCTCGTGGGCGCGCGCCGTGTCGCCGTCCCCGGTTGCTATCCGACTGTCTCTTCTTTGGCGCTCGCACCGGCCGTGGACCTCATCGAGGACGAGGTCGTCATCGTCGCCGTGTCGGGCACGTCCGGCGCAGGCAAGTCGCTCAAGCCGAACCTGCTGGGTTCCGAGGTCATGGGCTCGGCCAGCGCGTACGGCGTCGGTGGGGCACACAGGCACACGCCCGAGATCACCCAGAACCTGAGTGCCGCGGCGGGCCGTCCGATCAAGGTCAGCTTCACGCCGGTGCTCGCGCCGATGTCGCGCGGCATCCTCGCCACCTGCACGGCTCAGCTCAAAACAGCCGCATTGAATGACGCTGTAAACGTTCGCGACGCCTACGAGAAGGCGTACGCGAACGAGCCGTTCGTGCACTTTCTCCCTGAAGGTTTCTGGCCGACGACGAACGCCGTGCTCGGTTCGAACGCCGTCCAGATGCAAGTCACCGTCGACGAGGACCTGAACCGGCTCGTGGTGGTGGCCGCCGTCGACAACCTGGCGAAGGGCACCGCGGGTGCCGCCGTCCAGTGCATGAACCTCGCTCTCGGCCTGCCGGAAACGTCCGGCCTCTCGACCGTTGGAGTCGCTCCGTGAACCGCAACAAGGGCGTCACCGGACCCCAGGGCTTCCGGGCCGCCGGGATCGCCGCCGGGATCAAAGAGTCCGGCGCTCTCGATCTCACGCTCGTCGTCAACGACGGGCCGCAGGACTCCGCCGCGGGTGTGTTCACCACGAACAAGGTGAAGGCCGCGCCGGTGTTGTGGTCGCAGCAGGTCATCCAGTCCCGACGCCTCACCGCGGTCGTGCTCAACTCCGGTGGCGCCAACGCGTGCACCGGTCCCGAGGGCTTCCAGGACACGCACGCCACCGCCGAGAAGGTCGCCGAGGTGCTCGGCACCGGCGCGGTCGACGTCGCGGTGTGCTCCACCGGTCTGATCGGCGAGCGCCTGCCGATGGACAAGATCCTGACCGGCGTGGAGAACGTCGCGAAGGAGCTGGACTCGTCGGTCGAGGCCGGTCTCAACGCCGCCACCGGCGTGATGACCACGGACAGCCGCCCCAAGCAGTCGTGGAAAGCGCACACCGATGGCTGGTCGGCCGGCGGGTTCGTGAAGGGCGCGGGCATGCTCGCCCCGAACATGGCCACGATGCTGTCGGTGATCACGACCGACGCCAAGATCTCCGGTGACCAGCTGGACAAGGCGTTGCGTCTCGCGACTTCTCGCACGTTCGACCGGCTCGACGTCGACGGCGGCACGTCCACGAACGACACGGTGCTGGTGCTGGCTTCCGGCGCTTCGGGTGTCGAGCCGACGTTCGAGGACTTCACCGCGTTGCTGACCGAGGTCGCGGCAGACCTGGTCAAGCAGCTGCAGGGTGACGCCGAGGGCGTGACGAAGGAAATCAGCATCACCGTCAAACAGGCCGCCACCGAGGCCGAGGCCGTCCACATCGGACGGACCGTCGCCGAGGACAACCTGGTGAAGACCGCGTTGTTCGGCAGCGACCCGAACTGGGGCCGCATCGCGATGGCGCTGGGCCGCGCGGACGCCGAGATCGACCCGGACGTGCTGCAGATCATCATCAACGGCGTGTCGTTGTACCGCAACGGAACTCGCGACCGCGACCGATCCGAGGCCGACCTGAGCGGCCGCGACATCGAGATCGTCATCGACCTCAACGTCGGTGACGCCGAAGCCACGGTGCTCACCACGGACCTGTCCCACGACTACGTCGAAGAGAACAGCGCTTACTCCTCATGAACGCACAAGAGAAGGCGGCGGTCCTCGTCGAGGCCCTGCCGTGGTTGCAGCGTTTCCGCGGCGCGATCGTCGTCGTCAAGTACGGCGGCAACGCCATGGTCGACGACGAGCTGAAGAAGGCGTTCGCCGAGGACATGGTGTTCCTGCGGCTGTGCGGCCTGCGCCCGGTCGTCGTGCACGGCGGCGGCCCGCAGATCAAGTCGATGCTGGACAAGCTCGGCATCCACAGCGAGTTCCGCGGCGGCCTGCGCGTCACGACCCCCGAGGCCATGGACGTCGTCCGGATGGTGCTCGTCGGTCAGGTCGGACGTGAGCTCGTCGGCCTGATCAACCAGCACGGTCCTTACGCCGTCGGCATTTCCGGTGAGGACGCGCACCTGTTCACGGCCACGCGTCGTGGCGCGATCGTTGACGGCGAAGAGGTCGACATCGGTCTCGTCGGCGACATCACCGAGGTCAACCCGGACGCGGTGCTCGACATCGTTCGCGCGGGCCGGATCCCGGTCGTCTCGTCGGTGGCGCCTGACATCCACGGCGTGCCGCACAACGTGAACGCGGACACGGCGGCAGGCGCTCTCGCGGTTGCTCTCGGCGCGGAGAAGCTCGTCGTGCTGACGGATGTCGAGGGCCTGTACGCGAACTGGCCGGACAAGTCGTCGCTGTTGAACCAGGTGCGCGCGTCGGATCTGGAGAAGATGCTGCCGGACCTGGAAAGCGGCATGGTGCCGAAGATGGAGGCCTGCCTGCGGGCGGTGCGCGGCGGGGTCCCGCAGGCGCACGTGATCGACGGCAGGCTGGCGCATTCCGTGCTGCTCGAAGTGTTCACCACTGAAGGTGTCGGAACGATGGTCTTGGGGGACAAATGACCTCGCGGTGGCAACAGTCCATGATGGACAACTACGGCACACCTCAGCTGGCGCTGGAGCGCGGCGAGGGCGCGTACGTCTGGGACACCGACGGCAAGCGCTACCTCGACCTGCTGACCGGCATCGCGGTCAACGCACTCGGCCACGCGCACCCGAAGATCGTCGAGGCGGTGACCACCCAGATCTCCAAGCTGGGCCACACCTCGAACCTGTACGTGAACGAGCCCGCGCTGGCGTTGGCGGAACGGCTCCTGGACCTGTCGGGTGTGCAAGGCAAGGTCTTCTTCTGCAACTCCGGCGCCGAGGCCAACGAGGCGGCGCTGAAGATGTCGCGCCGCACCGGCCGCACCAAGATCGTCGCGTGCACCGGAGGCTTCCACGGCCGCACGATGGGCGCGCTGACGCTGACCGGCCAGCCCGCCAAGCGCGCGCCGTTCGAGCCTTTGGTGCCAGGCGTTTCGCACATCCCGTTCGGTGACGTCGCTGCTCTCGAGGCCGCGATCGACGACGACACGGCGGCGTTCATCGTCGAGCCGATCCAGGGCGAGCAGGGCGTTGTCATGCCGCCGGAGGGCTACCTGCAGGAGGCCCGCCGGATCACGGCCGAGCACGGCGCGTTGCTGATCCTGGACGAGGTGCAGACCGGAATCGGCCGCCTGGGCACGTGGTTCGCGTTCCAGCAGGCCGGGATCGTGCCGGACGTGATGACGCTGGCCAAGGGCATCGGCGGCGGACTGCCCCTGGGTGCCACGATCGGGTTCGGCGCGGCAGCCGACCTGTTCCAGCCCGGCCACCACGGAACGACGTTCGGCGGCAACCCCGTGTGCTGCGCGGCCGCCCTCGCGGTGCTCGACACGATCGCCGCGGAAGGCCTGCTGGAGCACGCCTCGTCCGTGGGCAAGGAGATCGCGGCCGGTGTGGAGGCGTTGCACCACCCGATGATCTCGGGAGTGAGGGGAGCCGGGCTGCTGCTCGGCATCACGCTGCGCGAGGCGGTCTCGGCGAAGGCCGCTGCGGTCGCGCAGCAGGCCGGTTACCTGATCAACCCCATCCAGCCCGACGTCATCCGCCTGGCGCCGCCGCTGGTGCTGGACGAGTCCGACGCGCTGTCGTTCGTGGCCGCGCTCCCGACGTTCTTTGAGGAGCAGGCATGAGCCCGAAGCACTTCCTCCGCGACGACGACCTGACGCCGGGGCAGCAGTCCGCCGTGCTCGACCTCGCGGATGCCTACAAGTCGGACCGGTTCACCGCGAAGCCGTTGGCGGGCCCCAAGGCCGTCGCCGTGATCTTCGAGAAGAACTCGACCCGCACCCGGCTCTCGTTCGAGGTCGGCATCGCGCAGCTCGGCGGCAACCCGGTGATCATCGACGGCCGCTCGATGCAGCTGGGCCGCGAGGAGACGATCGAGGACACGTCCCGGATCCTGTCGGGATACGTCGACGCCGTGGTGTGGCGGACGTTCGCCCAGGCGCGCATCGAAGCGATGGCCAGCGTCTCGCGAGTTCCCGTGGTCAACGCGCTGACCGACGAGTTCCACCCGTGCCAGGTGCTCGCCGACCTGCAGACGATCCGTCGTCGTTACGGCAAGTTGGCCGGGTTGACGTTGACGTACCTGGGCGACGGCGCCAACAACATGTCGCACTCGCTGCTGCTCGGTGGTGCCACGGCGGGCATGCACGTCCGCATCGGCGCTCCGGCGGGCTTCGTGCCGAACCCGCAGTTCCTGGAGGACGCCAAGAAGCGCGCCGCCGAGACCGGTGGTTCGGTGGCGTTGATCAGCGATCCCCTTGCCTCCGTCGACGGTTCGGACGTGCTGGTCACCGACACGTGGACGTCGATGGGTCAGGAGAACGACGGCAAGGACCGCGTCGGCCCGTTCCGCCCGTACCAGGTGAACGCCGATCTGCTCGCGGCGACGGGAAAGCCGGACTCGACCGTGCTGCACTGTCTGCCCGCGCACCGCGGCTGGGAGATCACCGACGACGTGCTCGACGGCCCGCAGTCGCTGGTGTGGCAGGAGGCCGAGAACCGCCTGCACGCCCAGAAAGCGCTGCTCGTGTGGTTGCTGGAGCAGTCGTCATGACTCGCACCGCACGCCAGGGCCGGATCGTCGAGATGGTCAGCCAGCTCGTCATCCGCAGCCAGTCCGAGCTCGCGAAACTCCTGGCCGCGGAGGGCATCGAGGTCACTCAGGCCACGTTGTCGCGCGACCTGGACGAGCTCGGCGCGGTGAAGCTGCGCGGTCCCGACGGCGGTGCGCCGATCTACGTGATCCCCGAGGACGGCAGCCCGGTGCGCGGTGTGCAGGGCGGCACCACGCGGCTCGCGCGTGTGCTGGGCGAGCTGTTGGTCTCCACCGACTCGTCCGCGAACCTGGCCGTGCTGCGGACTCCTCCCGGTGCCGCGCAGTTCCTGGCCTCGGCCCTGGACCGCGCGGCGCTGCACGAGGTCGTCGGCACGATCGCCGGCGACGACACGATCCTGGTCGTGGCCCGCGAACCGATGACCGGCGCCGAGCTGGCCGAGCGGATCGCCGCGCTGTCCTCGGGCAACGGCGATGAATGATCCCGTGCACGCCGTCCTGACGTTCGACGCCGGCGTGCCCGTGGCGGTGGACGGCGAGACGGTCTCGGTCGCCGAGGCCGTCCGCGAGCTCAACTTCCGCGCCGGCGTGGTCAGGTCCAGCCTGGGCACGGTCGCGGTCCGGGTGGCGCGGATGGCCTTGCCGTCGGGTTCCGGCGAGGTCGACGTCGCTTTGTACGAGGGGCGCGTGGTCGGGCTCGTCGCGCGTTCGGAAGAATCTCTTTACGACTTCGCTAGCTGAGAGTTGCGTGCAATGAGTTCTTTGTGGGGTGGCCGGTTCGAGTCGGGACCGGCCGAGGCGATGGCCCGCCTGTCGCTGTCGACGCATTTCGACTGGCGGCTGGCGCCGTACGACATCGCCGGCTCGCGCGCGCACGCCCGTGTGCTGCACGCGGCTGGGCTCTTGACCGACGAAGAGCTCGCCGGCATGCAGAAGGCGCTGGACGAGCTGCTCGCCGACGTCGAGTCCGGCGCGTTCACCCCGGTCCTCGAGGACGAGGACGTCCACACGGCGCTGGAGCGCGGCCTGATCGACCGCGCCGGGGTGGAACTCGGCGGCAAGCTCCGCGCGGGCCGTTCCCGCAACGACCAGGTCGCCACCCTGTTCCGCATGTGGCTGCGCGACGCCGCCCGCCGGGTCGCCGCCGGTGTGCTGGACGTCGTGGACGCGTTGACCCAGCAGTCCGAGACGCATTTCGGCGCCGTGATGCCGGGCCGCACGCACCTGCAGTCCGCGCAGCCCGTGCTGTTGTCGCACCACCTGCTCGCCCACGCGCACGCTCTGCTGCGTGACGTCGACCGCCTGCACGACTGGGACAAGCGCGCCGCGTTCTCGCCGTACGGCTCGGGCGCGCTGGCTGGTTCGTCTCTCGGTCTGGACCCGGCGAAGGTGGCCGCCGACCTGGGCTTCTACGCCCCGGTCGAGAACTCCATCGACGGCACCGCCTCCCGCGACTTCGCTGCCGAGATCGCGTTCGTGCTGGCCATGATCAGCGTGAACCTCTCGCGCGTCGCCGAAGAGGTCATCATCTGGACGACCGCCGAGTTCCGGTTCGCCGTCCTGGACGACGCCTGGTCGACCGGCAGCTCGATCATGCCGCAGAAGAAGAACCCGGACGTCGCGGAGCTCGCGCGCGGCAAGTCGGGTCGCCTGATCGGCAACCTGGCGGGTCTGCTCGCGACGTTGAAGGCCCAGCCGCTGGCCTACAACCGCGACCTGCAGGAGGACAAGGAGCCGCTGTTCGACTCGGTCGAGCAGCTGGAGCTCCTGCTGCCGGCGTTCGCGGGCATGGTCGCGACTTTGCGCTTTGACGTCGATCGCATGGCGTCGCTGGCCCCGGCAGGCTTCACCCTCGCGACCGACATCGCGGAATGGCTTGTGCGCGAAGGAGTTCCGTTCCGCGTCGCCCACGAAGCAGCCGGTGCCTGCGTCCGCGCGGCCGAGTCCCGCGGCGTGGGCCTCGAAGACCTGACCGACGACGAGTTTCTTGCGATCTCGCCCGCGCTGACCCCCGAGGTCCGCTCGGTGCTGACCGTCGAGGGCTCGATCGCCTCCCGCAACGCCCACGGCGGCACGGCCCCTGAACGCGTCCGCGAACAGCTCGACGCATTGGTGGCCAAGGCTTCGGCGGCACGTGAGTTCTAGGCAGCTGACCAGGGAGGAGCTGGCCATCGACCCGGTCGATGCGTCCCAGCTCCTCCTGGGCTCTTTTCTGGAAGCCGGCGACGTGCGCGTGCGCATCGTCGAGGTGGAGGCGTACCGGGGCGGCGACGACCCGGCCTCCCACTGCTACCGCGGCAAGACGCCGCGCAACGAGGTCATGTTCGGCCCGGCCGGTTTCCTGTACGTCTACTTCGTCTACGGCATGCACTTCTGCGCCAACGTGGTCACGCTGACCGACGGCGTGCCCGGCGCCGTTCTGCTGCGTGCCGGCGAAGTCGTCGATGGCGAGGACGTCGCGTTCTCCCGCCGCCCGGCCTCGCGCTCCGCAGCCGAACTGGCCAAGGGCCCCGCGCGGCTGTGCAAGGTTCTCGGCCTGGACCGCTCGCAGAACGGCGTCGACCTGACCTCTCCCGATTCCCCGGTGCGCCTGTATGCGGGCGATCCGGCGATTGACGTCCGTTCCGGACCTCGGGTCGGTGTCGCGGTGGCGATGGACGTGCCGTGGCGGTTCTGGATCGACTCCCCGGCCGTCTCGACCTACAAACGCGGAGGAAAGCGACGTGCAGGCTGAGCTCGCGGCTGTCGCACAGGAGCTGCTCGCCGTCGTGGAGCCCGGGTTCGACTACTTGACGTTGCGGGCGTCCTGCACGGGAAGCGCGGCCAGCGTCCGGCTCACGTCCGGACCGTCCGAACAGGACGTTCCCCACGCCCCGTCGCGGGAGACGCTGACCCCGATCGGCGCGATCCGGCCGACCGTCTTCGAGATGAGGATCAACGCGGACGGTACGTTCCACGCGCTCGTCACCGAGATCACCGTCAAGGACAACTCCCACATTCCGCCGACCTACACCATCGTGCTGAAGCCACGTCCGCCTCGTCCGCACCTGGCGTCGTCGTTGGCCGACGTGGAGGCCGCGATCGGTGCGCCACTGCCTGCCGAGGTGCACGAGTTCTACGCGAGCGGCGCGAAGATCGACGACGCCCAGGTGTACTCGCCCGACGAGATCCTCCTGACGTGGAGTTTCGACGGGCGCATGGCGGACGAAGACCCGTGGGACTGGGAAGGGCCCGTGCTGTACGTCGGGCCTCCTGGTGCCGTACGCGCTGTGCAGCTCCATCCGCTGTGGGTGCCGTTCGCGTGCAACGAATGGGGCGACCACCTGTGCATCGACCTCGCACCCGGTCCGAACGGGCGGGTCGGACAGGTGATCCAGCTGGCCGGTGAGTCGCCGATGAGGTACCTGGCCGACTCCGTGACGAACCTGGTGATGCCGGATGAGGACGTGGGCTCCAAGGGCCTGGAGGACCACTTCTCCGTCGCCGGCCGCGATGTGGCCTCGCTGCCGCCGACCCTCCAGAAGCTCAGCCTTTGGGATGCCGGTG
The DNA here is from genome assembly GCF_000955955.1 of Lentzea aerocolonigenes. Classification (GTDB taxonomy): domain Bacteria; phylum Actinomycetota; class Actinomycetes; order Mycobacteriales; family Pseudonocardiaceae; genus Lentzea; species Lentzea aerocolonigenes_A. The sequence continues at coordinate 4,835 of NZ_JYJG01000403.1, read as the reverse complement.
ACCTGGACTTCGGCCTGCTCGCCCACCTGACTTCGTTGCGCATGCTCAACGTCGTGCGCGGCGGCACCGTGCGCCTCGGCGGCCTCGCGCACCTGCCGTTGGAACGCATCGTGGTGGCCGGCGACGAGATCGAGCTACCGGCGTGCGAAACCCTGACCGCGCTCGAGCTCAGCGGCGGCGCCCGCGTCGAGCTGCCCTCGCTGCCGAACCTGCGCATGCTCGACGTGTCCGGAGTGGACGTTGACGTGGAGTCGTTGCCGCAGGTCGACTACCTCGTGCTCAACACCGGGCAGTGGCAGCGCTGCGCACAGACTCCCGCCACGGCCACGCTCGCCGGTGAGTCCTCGCTGGCGAGCGCGCTCGACTGGGCGCGCGAGCGAGGTGCCGGACTGGGCGGCGAGGTCGTCACGGGGACAGCCGCTTCATAGCCGCCAGGAACTCGGCCTCCAGCTCCGGATCCACCTCGAACACCTGCGGCACGGTCATGTCGACCTCCAGGTGCTTCACGGGGATCTGCTCGGCACCCGTGTTGATCTTCTCGCCGGCTGTCACCCGTTCGACCATGGTGCCGGCCACCTGGCGCAGGTCGTGCACGACCCGGTGCATCGCGCGCAGCTGCTGATCCGCGAACCGGGCCTGGATGCGGGACGCGGTGCGCGCGTTCTCGTCGGCGTAGCTGGTCGCGTGGATGTCGCGAGCCCACTCGAGGATCTCGTCGAAGATCCGCACGTACAGCCGTCCGAGGTGGATGACCTTCTCCGGGTCCTGCGGGATGCCGGGCGAGCCGAACGCGGCTTCCTGGGCGTCGGCCGTGTAGGTCTCCACCGCAGCCTTGATGATCTCGGCGAGCAGCACGTTGCGGTCGCGGATCAAGCCGATGCCGGCCCGGTGCTCGATGGTGCCGTTGCGCGGCGCGTACCTGAGGAAGTGCTCCCAGTACTTGCTCTCCAGCTCGCGGGTTCCCTGCCAGACCACGGCCGCGTACAACAGATGCTCCCAGCCGAGGGGTTCCTCCTCGACCAGCGCGGCGACCATGCGCGGCGTGACCGGTGTTTCGACGGTGAAAGCCGAGCGGTGCTGTGCGAGCTTCTGCGCGACCGCCTGGGCGATGGTCTCCACGTCGTGCCGCCTGAGGTCCAGGTACACCACGCTCGGCAGCAGTCCTGGCACCTCGGTGTCGTCGAGCCTGACCGGCAGGATGTACTCGTCTGCCTGTTCCAGCGCTCGTGCTTGCGCGGCTTGACGTTCGACCTTGGTCCACTTCTTGGCGACGTAGTGCTCGGACGTGAACATGAGCACGTACCGGACCTGTTTGCCGTAGATCTGCGGTAGCTGGTCGACCAGGTTGGCGCCCCACAGCTTCGCGGCGTGGTCCTCGTCGTAGAACACCCGCACGCCTAGTTGTTCGAGACGCCGCACGATGGGCAGCACCTTGGCGCGGTCCTCACCGGCGAAGGACGGGGCGACGTCGAACTCGTAGTCCGGCACGCCGTCATTCTGCCCCGAACCACTTCGGGCTCACAGGCGGTTGACCGCTTCCACGAACCTCTTCTCCAGCTCGGGATCGACCTCGAACACCAGCGGCACCGTGACGTTGATCGTCTCCCCGGCGGTCAGCCGCTCGACCAGCGTGTCCGCCACCTGCCGCAGGTTCTGCGCCACCAAGTGCATGGCGCGGAGCTGCTGGTCCGCGAACTGCGCCTGGAGCCGGGCCGCGGCGCGGGCGGGTTCGAGGGCGTAGCTGGTCCCGTGGATGCCGCGTCCCCAGTCGAGGATCTCGTCGAACGTCCGCACGTACAGCCGGCCGAGGTGCACGATCCGGTCCGGGTCACCTGGCAGTCCTGGTTGCCCGAACGCGGCCTCCTGCGTCGCCGGGGTGAACAACGCCTCGACCGCGACCGCGATGATCTCGCTCAGCAGCACGTTCCGGTCGCGGATGAGCTCCATCCCGGTCCCGTGCTCGATGGTTCCGTTGCGCGGCGCGTACCGCAGGAAGTGCTCCCAGTACTTGCTCTCCAGCTCCTTGAGACCCTGCAGCAGCACGCCCACGTACAGCAGGTACTCCCAGCCGCGCGGCTTCTCCCGCGCCAGCGCCGCCACCGACTCGGGCGTGATCGGAGTCGAGGCGGTGAACTCCGCGCGGTGCTGCGCCAGCTTCTCCACCACGGCCTGCGCGACCACCTCGGGCGGGTGGACGCGCAGGTCGAGGAAACCGGTGGTGGACAACAGTCCTGGCACCTCGGTGTCGTCGAGCTTGATCGGCAGCACGTACTCGTTCTGCTGCTCCAACGCCCTCGCCTGGGCGGTCCGGCGTTCGTGCCGCGCCCACGACTGCTCGACGTAGTGCCGAGATGCGAACATCAGCACGTACCGGACCTTGTGCGTCAGCGTCTCGGCGATGTGCTCGACCAGGTTCAGCCCCCACCGCGCGACGATCTGGTCCGCGTCGTAGTAGACCTTGACGCCGAGTTCCTCCATGCGCCGGACGATCGGTTCGACCAGCGCGCGATCTTCCTCGGCGAACGACGGGGCGACGTCCCAGCTGTAGTCGGTCACCCCGCCATTCTCTTAGGGCCGAACGGTCCGGCGGTACCAGGCTCGCCGATGCTCGACCGGCAGCGCGAGGCGCGCGATCAGGTTGGTCAGCAAGGCGCCGATGGCCAGCCACAGCACCGCGGCGAGACCCTCGTTGAACAGCACGGCGACCTTGGGGCTGTCCGGCGTGAAGAGGCCGTCCAGGCCGAGGGTGATCCCGCTCGCCCAGCCCGCGACGAACTGGAAGAACCCGTTGGCGGCGTTCGCGTCGGCCACCACCAGGAAGATGTGCACGAACAGCACGATGGCGAACGCCCAGCACACGACATCGATGACCGCACAGATGATGTGCACCGTCCGTGCCCTGCGGTAGGTGTCGTCCCGTTCGACGACCTCCTCCACCACCGGCTCGTTCACGCGCGGCATGCGCTCGGTAGGCCGCCGCAACTCGTCACGTGGCTCCGTCATGACTCACGGTTACCCGTGTGTGTACCGGGTGGAAACCCGTTCGACCTGGTAGGCGACAATGGGCAGGTGAGCGAGCACATCCTTGACGAACTTGCGTGGCGCGGCCTGATCGCGACGTCCACCGACCTCGACGCACTCCGGAAGGACCTGGACGCCGGCCCGCTCACCCTCTATTGCGGTTTCGACCCGACAGCGCCGTCGCTGCACGCCGGCAACCTGGTCCCGCTGCTGATGCTCAAGCGCTTCCAGATGGCCGGCCACCGGCCGATCGTGCTGGCAGGTGGCGCCACGGGCATGATCGGCGACCCGCGCGACACCGGTGAGCGCACGCTGAACCCGCTCGACACCATCGCCGAGTGGGCCGACCGGATCCGCGGTCAGCTGGAGCGGTTCGTCGAGTTCGACGACTCGCCCACGGGCGCGGTCGTCGAGAACAACCTGAACTGGACGGCCCAGGTCAGCGCGTTGGAGTTCATGCGCGACATCGGCAAGCACTTCTCGATGAACGTGATGCTGTCCCGCGAGACCGTGAAGCGGCGCCTCGAGACCGACGGCATGTCGTACACCGAGTTCAGCTACGTGCTGCTGCAGTCGAACGACTACCTGGAGCTCAACCGCCGGTACGGCACCTCGCTGCAGGTCGGCGGTTCGGACCAGTGGGGCAACATCGTCAGCGGCGTCGACCTGGTCCGCCGGGTCGAGGGCAGGCACGTGCACGCGCTGACCTGCCCGCTGGTGACCGACGCCCAGGGTGAGAAGTTCGGGAAGTCGACCGGCGGCGGGAAGCTGTGGCTCGACCCGGAGATGACCTCGCCGTACGCCTGGTACCAGTACTTCGTGAACGTCGACGACGCCACGGTGATGAACTACCTGCGCCTGTTCACGTTCCTCTCGCGGGAGGAGCTGGACGAGCTGGAGAAGCAGACCGCCGAGGCGCCGCACCAGCGTGCCGCGCAGAAGCGGCTCGCGCAGGAGTTCACCGACCTGGTGCACGGCGAGCGCGCGACGCAGCAGGTCGTCCTCGCCTCGTCCGCGCTGTTCGGCCGGGCCGACCTGCGCGATCTCGACGAGTCCGTGCTGCAGGCCGCCCTGGCCGAGGCGCCGAAGGGCGAGGTCCGCCTGGCCGACGAGCCCACGATCGTCGACCTGCTGGTGGCGTCCGGGCTGGCCGACAGCCGGGGTGCCGCCCGGCGCACGGTCAACGAGGGCGGTGCCTACGTGAACAACGCGAAGGTGACCGACGAGGAGTGGAAGCCGTCGCCGTCGGACCTGCTCCACGGCAAGTGGCTGGTGCTCCGTCGCGGCAAGCGCAACAACGCGAGCGTGCAGGTGGAGCTCTGACCTGCGGGTTCGGTTCTCAGAAGGCCGTCGGTCCCACTCGGGACCGGCGGCCTTCGATCTTTCTCGGTGTGACGGCGGCCACAGTGTGCGTGGATCGGGACTCCGATAGCGTGTTCAGCAGGTCCTGTATGGGGCTGCTGACCTGCGGTTTCTTAATCGCAGGGCGCAGGGATGCCCCCGATTTGACCCCGTGTTGGCGTGCGTGTAACTTTCTCCATGTCAGCGCGGAACGGGCCGGGAAAACCGGAACGGAGCGCGACGAGGGTCACGAACCAAGCTTCCACGGACTGTGGTAGAGTGGGTGACTGCGAAACGATGAAGACCCAGCCGGTAGCTCGTCTGAGCTCAGAGGCCAAGGGCGTCGAAGTTTCAAAACACAAGCTTATGTACGACACAGCCTCGGATCGAGTCGCCGTGTGGCGGCCTCGTGATGATGAGCGCGTGTTCTTTGAGAACTCAACAGCGTGCCGAAACACAGCCAGTAATATATG
>NZ_JYJG01000402.1 GCF_000955955.1 Lentzea aerocolonigenes | reverse complement strand
CAAGAACTAACGACTCAGGACACTAGGGGGAAGTGGTGCTCGAACACACCGATCCAAATCTGTTGCTGGTTTTGAAGGTCCTGCCCGCCATCGTCGCTATCCTGGCGGCATCGTGGGCGTGCGGAAGGCTGGCGCTCAAAATCGGGCAGCCCAGGGTGCTCGGTGAGATGGTGGCGGGCGTTCTGCTCGGTCCCACCTTCCTCGGAGCCTGGTTCCCCGGCGTGCAGCAAGCCTTGTTCCCCGCGGACGTCAAGCCGATCCTGTACGTACTGAGCACGATCGGCCTGACCGTGTTCATGTTCCTCGTCGGCGCCGGACTCGACCACGGGTCGAAGGAGAAGGGGGAGAGCGGGAAGGCCGCCGCGCTCGCCGTTTCCGGAATCCTCCCGTCATTGCTGCTCGGCGCCGGTGTTGGAGTTCTGCTGCACGACAAGCTGTCCCTGCCGAACGTCGGTGTCTTCCAGTTCGCCCTGTTCGTCGGTGGCGCGCTGTCGATCACAGCGTTCCCGATGCTGGCCCGGATCCTGTACGAACGGGGCCTGCAGAACACCAGGATCGGCAAGCTCACCCTGTTGGCGGCATCTATCGACGATGCCGCGGCGTGGTGCTTCCTCGCCGTGCTGTCCGCTCTGCACGCCAACGCGGGCATCGGCAGCGCCATGGTGACGATCGGCCTGTCGGCAGGATTCGTGATCGTCATGCTGTTCGGTGTGCGACGGTTGCTGCGCCCGCTCGGCGATCAGGTGGAGCGCACTGGCAAGTTCGGCTTCGACCAGATGTACATCGTCGTCGGCGTGGTGCTGCTCGCCGGGTTCTGCACCGACTACATCGGCATCTACTCGGTGTTCGGCGGCTTCATCGCCGGCCTGGCAATGCCGCGCAACAAGGCGTTCCGCGAAGCCCTGCACGGCAAGATGATGGACGTGGTGTGCGTTCTGCTGCTGCCGATCTTCTTCGCGCTGTCGGGCCTCAACACGCAGCTGAACGGTCTGGCCAGCGCGGCGATGCTGATCCCGTTCGCGCTGATCCTGGTCGCCGGGTTCGCCGGCAAGTACTTCGGCTGTGCGCTGTCCATGCGCGGCGTCGGATTCGGGTGGCGCGAGTCGTTCGCTGTCGGCGGTCTGATGAACGCACGCGGACTGATGATCCTGATCTTCATCAACATCGGCCTGGCGCAGAAGATGATCACCCAGGAGGTGTTCTCCATGCTCGTGCTGGTCGCGGTGATCACCACTGCCGCGGCGGTGCCTCTCTACCGGTGGGCCCTGCCCGACCGCATTGAGAGGGAGATGGCCTTCCTGCCGCCCGAGAGGGAGAAAGTTCCCGCCTAGACGAGAGCGCTGAGCGCGGCCGCCACGGTCGCGTTCAGCGCTTTTTCGCTGGCTCCGGCCCGGGAACGCAGGTTCACCCCATACGCGAGCATGGCGAGCATGTCCGCCGCCTCATGGGGTTTGATGCGCAGTCCGGGTTCACGTTCGAGGGCCACCTGCAAGGCCTTGCTCAGCTGATCGTGATGTTGCTGCAGCACCACGTTGATGTCGGGGTCGTCGTTCTCGCCGTTCGCATGCGCGTTCGCAACCATGCAGCCCCATCGTGCGTGCTCTCCGGAGCATCGCGTCTTGATGAGGCGAGCGAAGAAGTCCGCGATCGCGGGAAGCCCCCGCGAGTCGTCGGCGAGCTGGGCGAAGACCGGCTGCGATCGATGGTCGACGTATCGATGCAGCGCAGCGAGATAGAGCTCGTGCTTGCCGCCGAACGTCGAGTACAAACTGGACCGGTTCACACCGGTGGCCGTGACGATGTCCTGAATGCCGGTCGACGCAGCACCTTGCCGCCAGAACAATCCCATCACCGAGTCGAGTACGGTGTCGGGGTCGAAGTGCTTCACGTCTGGCATCGTCGCCACCCCAAGCTAACTTGAACCAACCGTTCCAAGTTAGCTCTTGCGCGGTAGCTGCGCAACTCTCGTCCAGGATCATCCACGATCCGCTGCCGCGCACTGGTCCGGGCGGACCCTCGACAACATGATCCCAGCACTTTGGACCTCGGCCTACGGTCGCCGGGGGAACGCACTGACCAGGTTCGTAGCGAGGCTCGCAGTCCGGTCGGCCGAGTTCTTGCGCGCCCTTTCGCGCTACGAACGGGACACGTTCATGTCCCTCTGACATCCGTGCACTCAACTGGTCCTTCGACGAACGACGTGCTCAGCTCTGATCCGGTCACGTTGAAGTTCACGGTCACACCGGTAGCTGCTAACAACCCGCCGGTAGCGACCTCTCAGTCTTCTCGGCCACCAGCGGAATCGCGACTCCGCTGAAGCTCCTGGATGCGGATGCCGACGGCGATCAGCTCGCCTTCGCCGTGCTCACCAATCCGGCGCACGGAACGCCTTCCGGCACGACGCCCGACCTCACGTACACGACTCAAGCTGGTTTCTCGGGCACGGACTCGTTCGTGCGTGGACATGTCCGCGTGCAACAAGCCGTCGGGAAAGTGCTCACTCATAGCGTGCAACACGTGCAACGCCAGCGCTGTCTTGCCGATGCCTCCCAGGACGGTGATGACCGGGAGTCCGTTCCGCCGGAGCTCTTTGGGGGCACGGGTGATCGGCTCGACCTCCAGTTGCCTGCCGGTGAAGTGAGCGGGTGGGGGACGGCAGCTGGCGAGGTGTGCCCGCCCGCCAGCGGTTGTCCAGGTGAACGCCGCTGTGGACGCTGCCCGCGTGGACTACCGCGCACGGCGGCGTTGTGGAGACGTCGTTGACCGCCGCGGCCGGGCAGCGTCCACGGCTCACCTCCTTTCCGAGCTCTCCACGTCAACGCCTGTTCGGGGCTCGTCCGGGAACAGTCGGAAAGGCTGCACCTTGCGGTCCGCACTGGCACACCTCTTATGCATGACCCATCTGCCGTCAGTCCGTTCATGGTTGAACGATGGAAAGTTCGAGGAAGCGTTCCAGGGGTCCGGGCGCACAGGTTCCGCACCATCGAGGCGGAAGAGCTGACCCGGCCGATCCGTTCGCCCACGCCGGGTGAGGACCAACGCGCTTCACCTTCGGTAACCTCGCCGTTGCCTGGGCGGATGTGGAGGCGGCTCGCGGGTAAGAGCGCTACGACGTCGTCCTGATGGCGCAGCTGCTCGACGAGCATGACCAGACCGACGAGGCGGCCACGCTGCTCGGCCACGCCATCTCCCAGCACTCCTTCGACAACAAGCTGCGGGTCGAACAGGCGAGCGTCCCGCAGCCGTCCAGCCACTCGGCAGCAGTCAACGATCGCCGTGTCGCAACCGGGAGCGAAATCGAACACGAGGCGGTCAGGCAGGTTTCGGGCGCCGTCGGAGCCGACCGTCTACTGAGGAATGACGAGTATGGCTGCCGCGCAGGCAGCCGATCAGTCGTCGAGGCAGCGCCCGCCGGGAAGCAAGCCACCGATGAACCCACCGCCGCCTCCGCCTGGCAGTTCGATGACGTGGCCGACGATGCAGGTCTCTGCGCCGACCTGTACGGCGTAGAGCAGGCTTCCGGCAGGAGCTGGGTCGTCGGAGCGGGCAATCCTGACCGCGCTGTCGGGGAAGCCCTCCCGGATCAGGCTCTGGTGCGTCGCCTCCGCTTCCGTGCTGGTCGGGGGATGCTTGGTCGTCGAGCGAGTGCAGGGCGCGGTTGCCGTCGGCACGCAACTGGAGCCTCTGGAGATCGCGCGCCGAATGTCCTGATGAGCCTGTTCTGCCGCCGCACGTTGGTCAGGGGGAGGCGTGTGGCGACGAAGAACGTTCTCGGCAACGCGCTCACAGTAGGCGCTGTCAGGAGGAACGGTCTTCACACAGGAGACCGAGGCACCTCCACGGTCGACTCTGGCGTCGGGCTGGTGGCGTGAGAGGGCCCACCACGACAGCCCTCCTGCGATCAGAACGACGGCTGCGCAGGTAGCGATGAGCGCATGGCGACGTTTGGTCGCTCGCATCAAATTCACATCGCCTCCTGTGTCTTCATTCGTTATCCTGCCGCATTTCACTGGAGTGCGCCACCTCGTCTGCACACGAGCGCAGTCAATGTGACCTGGGCCGCACTATTTGGATTCCCTGATACGGCGATGTGCGCGGTGAGTAGCAGTTGAGAATTTTGCTTGGGCTGTCCGGGTGAAGTGAGCTCTGATGGGTGACGTGCCTTTGCTGTTTCATATAGGGTCGATACCTGCTGATGGGGATCAGCGCTGGGGGACTTGAATCCGATTGACGGCGCAGTTCGCGCTGTGATTTGGCGACTTCTATTGTCGCCTGCTGGTCAGGTTCCCCAGAACTTTTCGATAGGGGAATCGTGCGAATTTTGAGAACCAGTCATCTCTCCACAGCGGTGGTTTGCGCTTTCGTGATGGTTGCGAGCCAGGGGCAGGCTTCGGGCGCGGGGGCACTGTACGAAGGCATGAAGTTCGAGACGGTCCGGGCTGTGCCGATCGGCAGGGCCGACGTCGCTGAGCTGACTCGCAACCTGGGCCGAGTGGTCCCGGTCGATGCGATCGGTGTCGCCGCGGAGAAGGGGGACAGGCCGAAGCGCCGCGACCGGACCGCTGCCGAGTTGGCCGAGCTCGCGCGTCCCGGCAAGTACTCCTTCGCACCGAGACAACCGTCCGGTGCCCTGAGGATCGCGGATGAGGAGTTTCGGCCAGTCCGGGACCGCGTGAACGCCGAGGAGTGCCGGAACTTCTTCCGCAACTACCCGAAGGACGACACGCCACCCCCGTACTGGTTCAAGAACCGCTTCAACGCATGTCACGGCATCACGTTGCTTTCCGAGCACTACGAGGTGCGCAACGGCCGTCCGTTCCTGACCGGGGCGATGACCGTGGACGCGGTGGCGATGGTGAGCATGAACGAGAACAGCCGCAGTTCCGAGGTGAGCTTGCGGCTGTGGGACTGGAACAAGATCGGCGAATACCCGACGGACAAGAAGTGGGTCTTCGGGGCCGGGTGCTGGGAGACGGCCCCGCGTGGCAAGGACTGCCTGCCTGACTCGGTGACGCACTACGGCACGCCCGACCAGTGGAAGAACAACCCCGAGCGCACGCAGACGATCCAATACCCGACCGACGGGATGACCATTCCGGAGGATCCGTCGCCGCACGGGATCGAGCAGCGTCAGCTCTACGAGATCGATCCTTATGTCTACCTTCCTGACAGTCCGCCGCCGGCGAAGACGTTCTACGACGCCCCGTCTGTTCCGCAGCGATGCGACCAGGGTCGGACCGCGGTGTCGCCGAACTACGTGCGGGGCAGCGACTGTGTGTTCCACGAGCAGGCCGGCGTGTTCCAGCTGAGTGTGTCAGACGACCGCGTTGCGGAGTCAGCGCAGTTGATCCGCGATGCGATCGACAACGTGAGCAGCACGAAGCCGGGCACGGTAGACAAGCCGAACGCGTGGATTCCCGGCAAGTTCGGTACGGCGCATCCCCTCCACCGGCTGTACCACGACCAGATCGGCCGCGACAACAACGGCGCCGCGGCGATCGAGGCCTGCAAGAAGTACTTCACCCCCAATTACAAGGACCGCAACGACCCCAACGACCCTGAGGCGACCAACGACTGCGACGAATACCCGTTCAGGACGACCTATCAGGGCGTGCAGTTCACCATCAATGACAACAACGATCGCAGCTACGCCGTCCGTCCGGTGCTGAGCCGCCAGAATCAGAAGGCGGGCGACTTGCTCGGCCAGTTCATGGCCAATGACCACCTCGGTGAAGAAGACCCGTTCTACGTGTGGATTCACGACTGATACCGTGTTGTGGTGCGGCAATGGTCTTGCCGCACCACGACCGTCAGCTGAGGAGTCGAACTTGACTGCGAACATCATCAAGACGGTGAAGGCCAGGATTCCTGTCGAGTTTTCGCAGTACGTTCTATTCGATTACTTCGGCGACGACAGCGTGTCCGACATCGAGCGCCCCGCCAACGCGGGTTGGGTGGGGTGCGCGGGTCGTGGAGGAGCGGTGTTCCACGCCTCCGACCAGTCGATCGCTGCGTACATCGAGCTGCAACTGTGGTCAGGACAACCGGCAGCCGACGATCTGGTGGACGACCTCGCGCGATTCGAAGGCCGCTTCACCGCGGATTCCGGCCGGGTGATCCTGGCGAGTCTCACCGGGTCGACCAGCGACGTCACGGTCGAACTGCCTTCGGCGCCAGGCTATGGGATTCGGGCAATCCGGCTGGGCTCAGCGGTCGACGAGGAAGACCGGCAGAACGAAGAGTGGCGACTGTTCGTTTGGCCGCTGTCTGGTTGAACGACAGGCGCAGGGCGTGGCCTGCTGTCGGTCCACGTGCCATCCTCCACGACATCGATAACCTTGATGCTCGCTGGCCGGGTGAACGATGGGGCGCGCGCATTCGGCTCGCACGTCCGCATGAGTTTCGATAGACGGCTGATTTCCTTTGATTCTTGACTTCAGCCGTCATCGATCACGTCCCGGTGTCACCGTGCGTCACCGGGATTCGATCACGCGGATCGTGGAGCCAGGCCGCGAGTTCCTGCGTCGTCGGCCAGCCGTCGACGGCTTGATCATCGGGCACGAACCCGTCGCAGCCTGATACGCATGTCAGGTTGCTGGGCGTGTTGGCACCCCACAGGCCAGACCCGCGCCTGCACATAACGCGACACGTCGGCCGCAGTAACGCTCCCGTGAAGAGTGACGATCACGTTGCTGGCCAAGTAAACCCACTACGGAAGGCGTAGAGCTGAAGTCTCCGGCTCTCAGGGCAGCACTGCTGGCCGTCGCGGTCGCGCTGGCGGGCAACATCGCCACGAACACGGTGCAGATTCCAGATGGTTGGGAGTTCATGGCGTGGGTCGTGCTCCTTGTGCTCGTCATTGTCCTTCTGCACGGCGAGGTGCGCCGGTTGCGGCAGGAGCCGGTCAATGTCGGCGAGCGTTTCCCGGCTGATCTTGACAAGGTCCTCGAGTCGTTGGCGATGGTGCTGCGGGCGAAGTGGCGGCGCGAGGAGGAACGCCGGCGAATTCACGACCCGTTCCCGATCCCGCTCCGTGGTCACAGCCGCACGGTGCCGTCCCGGCTGGCAGTGGCGAACAGTGAACCGTCTGGGCTGAAGGAGAAGTCGGGGATCTGGTAAGTGTGGCCGCCGGTGACTGCGCGCTTCTCCGGTGCAGCGGGGTGCGTGACGTCCCAGAGTTCGACCTGTCTCGACAGCCCGGTCGCCGCGAGTACTGGCTTGTTCGGGACGAACGCCAGCGACCACGCATTCGCATGAATGGTGCCAACGGGTTGCCGCGCCACAGAACTGGTGACGTCGTAAATGGAGATCTGAGCCGTGATGTCACCGACCGCGAGTAGTCGCCCGTCTGAACTGAAGGCAAGGGCGACGGGCTCGATCGCGCACGGCAGATCACGGCCGCGGCAGGCACCTCGCGTGTCCGGGATCTGCCACACGGCAAGATGTCTGGGGCTACTGGGGTCCTGAAGGTCTAGCAGCCGCACGGTGCCTGTCGAGGTGATGGCAAGCGACTTGCCGTTGGGGCTGAACGCCACCGCGGCCGCACTCTTCGCTTCCGGCAGGTTTGCCAGCGACCGGGGCGCGTGGGGATTCGAGATGTCCCAGAGTTTCAGCCCGTCACCTCCGACGCTGACGAGAGTGTGGCGATCTGGACTGGCAACGAGTTCCGACACCTCGCTGGTGTGGGCTGTGATCGCGGCGAACGCACGGCGTTCCCGGCTGTCGGCCAGATGCCAGATGCGTACTGTGCCACCTGCGATCCCGGTGGCGCGTTGACCTGCGTTGCCGCCCGGGGCAGCCATTGCAAGGCGTGATCCGCTGGGGCTGAATGTGAACGCGCCGACGTTTTCGGCATCCGTTGGTGGAATCGGTAGTTCGTCGACGAGCTCTAGCGAGGGAGCTGGATCCCACAGCCGAACGTACCCGTCGTCGCCAACCGCGGCTACCTGGCCTCCGGCGCTGTGTGCGAGCGCCGTGATGGAGCCTGTTGCCCGGCCTGACGGCAGCGATGTGTTCGTGCCGGTGGTGATCGTTCCCAATCGCACGTCTCGTCGCGCTGCGGTGACCAGGCGCTCACCGGCGAGGTCGAAGAAGTCGATCTTCTCTTCGATGTCGCTTGTGCGTTGTGGGGCTCGCGGATTGGAGACGTCCCATGTTCGCAGCGGCATTCCGGTCGCGAGCGTCCGTGAAGCTGCGTCCGTGGCGGCTTTCGTCGCTTCAGCCGAGAGGTGCCGCAGGGGCGTGCTCAGTACCGCGAGCCGCGTTCCGTTCGCGTGAAAGCGCATCGAGAACGCCGCCGCGCCAGCCTGTTCGACCTCGACCTCCGCCAGTGTGCTGGCGTCGGAAACGTTCCACAGCCGCAGTGCGCCGTCACGGCCTCCGCTAGCGAGCAGGAGTCCGTCGGGACTGAACTCGACGGCCTTGACGTCGTCGCGATGACCGGAAAGGAGGGCGCGTTTCACCGGTTGTCTGGTGTTGGTGATGTCCCAGAGAACGATGTCGCCCGCCTGACCGACGGCCAGCAGCGGTGCTGCCGGGCTGATCGCAGCGGTGGCGATCGGCGCCGTGGAGTCTGTGGACCAATCAGACAACACGGTGAGGTCGTCGGTGTCGTACAGCCAAACATGGCCTGTCACCGCTGGGAAACCGGGAGCCTCGGGTCTTCCGCTCCTCGCCACGGCCAGGATCTCACCGTCCGCGCTGTAGGCGAGAGCGCTGGCATCCACATGGATCTCCTGGGGGATCAACCCGCCGGCTGCCAGCGCCGACTCGACCTGTGGTGTCCGCTTGAGGTGATGTGCCGCCGCGATGAGCTGGCGAGCCAGTCCAGGCTGACTGTCCTGCACATTGCCCGCCTCCGCTACCAGCTGGTTGGCGAGCGCGGTGTCACGTTGGTCGATTGCCTGCGACCGCTGCACGAGCGCGGTCGTCGCGGCGGCCAACGCCACCACGGTCAGCACCGACAGCGCGGCGAACGCCAGCCGCCGGAAGCGCCGCGCCTTCCGGTGCTGCCGATGGTCCTCGCCGATCAGCTCATCCTTGTCCACGCCGCGGACGGCTGCGGACAACGTCGCGATGGCGTCGAGAAAGTCGGGGTCGCGCGGAGAGAGGTCCTGCCGCGTCTTGGTGAGGTCCACCCACAGCGGCTCCTCGCTGAACCAGCCCCGCAGGTTCTCCGGCAGCGCGGTGGTGAGCTCTGAGTCGAAGTCAACGGTCTGCGCGTCCCACACGATCTCGCCACCGGTGACAGCGATGAGAATCGGCCGTCTCGGTTCAAGACCCTGCCAGTACGCGACTTCTCTCCGTACCCATTCGGAGGCGGCTGACTCGGGGGACGCCAGCAGGATGAAACAACGGGAGCGGCGCAACGCAGACTCGATGGATGCCCAGAGTCCTTCGTTCGCGGACATGCTGCGCCGATCGCAGAACACACGCAATGCACGCAGACGATGCCAGGGCCGGGCGAACCGGTGCAGGCCGTCGCGCAGAGACGGCCCGATCTGGCCGTCCAACGTGTGGGAGTAGGAGATGAACGCGTCGTACTGGGCCTGTTCAGCCACCGGCATCCTCGATCTTCTCCGCCAGCACCCGAACCCACTGCTCGATGGGGTCTTTCGCAGCGCTGGGCGGGACGACACGGTCCTCGAAACCATATTCGCTCAACGACACGGCTTGGGCGACCACCGATCCGAATCGCATCACGGTGATCGTGCCCGTGCTCAGCACGAACGACCGGCTCTCGTCTCCGGCATGGGGCTGATCGCGCACTTCGGCATGCTCATGCTCCGCCCGAGTGGCGCGGACCATGGCGCTCCAGGCTTTCGTTGCCGACGCCTCGTCCTGGTATGCCAACACGAAGGAGCCCACGCGAGCCAGCGAGTCGTTCACGAAGCCGACGACGCCCAAACCCAGAAGACCCTCACAAGCCCAACCGTCATTTTGGTTTTGATAGCTGAAGCACAGATTCCCCAGTGGTTTGCCGGTCAGTACAGCTTGTCCGTCGTCTCCAGTGCCTGGGTCGCTGAGCACATCGCCAGCGCCGCGATGGGCTCGGTACCCCGGCATGTCGTCCACAGTCGGAAGCGCGGCGGCGATCTCGTCGGGCCCATCGATTCCGGTGTCAACCAGCAACGCGTAGACGCCGACGCTCGTGGCCAGCAGTAATGCGGCGCCAACGGCCCATTTGCGGGTTATCCGGACCATGCGTGTGCCCCCGATCACCGCGCTATTCGGGCGAGCCTAGCCCGGAGATTCGGGACCCTCGTGGGTTCGGTCTGGCTTCATTCGTCTGGAGCAGCTCTAGTCCGGGTTGGGTCGAATGACCCTGCCTGAAGTTGATCTTCGATCGTGCACCAATGCGGCGACGGGTGCGCCAGGGCGGTCAGGCTGCACGCACTGCGCGCGGTCGTCCTGCTCATCGAAGGCCGGTGGGAGCATGGTGCAGGACCGCCTATGCCGCGTCTCAGCCGTGTGGCAAAGCACCGCTGCCGCACCCAGGTTTACGGATCACCATGAGGGAAGCGGACGCGTAGCAAGCCAGCAGGTGGGACGGACCCGTTGTGCGGTGACCGGGGTCAGGCGCTGAGCGGTGAGAGCAGCGCCTGTTCGTCGCCGGTGAGATTATCCCGCAGTCGCTTGTGCCGCGTGCAGGGGTACGAGTTCCGACTGCAGCGCCATGGCATCGGTGCCGATCGCGGGCGCTGTCGCTGCTGTGTGGGAAAGTCGGATGTCGACCGTGGCACCGAGGTCGACGACGTGAGCTCGCGGACTCTGCCTGCGTTGGGAAGCTCGTCGGCGGGTTCATTTCGCGGGCGGGGCCTTGTGCTGGTCGAGCAGGTCGCGAGACGGTGGGGCGTGCTCACCGCTGCCAACCGCAAGACCGTCTGCGCGGAGTTCTCGCTCGATGCCGCAGGGCATTCCGCCTGAGCGGGCGTAAAGATGTGAGATGCCGTCACGATCGGCCCGGTATGGGGCATCAGGTCGGAGAGTTCGGGTGTGCATCTCGGGCGGAGATTCGCTGGCTCGCGGTTGTGTTCTCGATCGTCGCGGTGGTCCACGGTGTGCTCGCGGCCGTGGAGAACGTTGCTTGGCCGATCGTCTTCGCGGGGACCTGCGTCGGATGCGCCATGGCGCTGGAGCGGCTTGCTCTTGTGCATGGGACGTTGAACCGGCGGCGGCGCGATGCCGCACACCGCCTTCTCACAGAGGGATGGGCAGCGCTACCAGGCGTGAACCCCGCCGAGCTCGATAGGCACCGGCCACAGGCTGGCTCGCGTCGTCGCTGACCGGCTCGTGATTCGTCAGTGTTGTGCGACGACTGCTGTGCCATCTGGACTCTCGTTGCGGGGACGTTCGGCTCTCGCCAGGTTTCGCGGCCAGGACGACGATGAAAGTACGGGACGGGTAGGGCGTGCCGCCCGTCCTGACTGCCGTGTGGTTGTCCCCGGCGGTGTGCGTGGTCGACGCCCCGGCTCCACTCACCGCAACCTGCCGTGCCTGATGGCCTCCCCGTTCGCTTGGAGGCCATCGCCTGAGCGCTTGTCCCGCCTGACGCACACTCAGCCGGGGATGTTGCGCGGGTCGCTGCTTCGTGGGTAGGTGTTCTTCTCGCTGATCGTGCCGTCCATGTTGCGGATGACATGCTCGACTCCGCGTTCGATCGCCATCTCGCGGCCCCTGGCGATCGCCTCGGCCTTGGTGTCGTGCGTGCTGGAGGCCTGCGAGTTGCCTTCGACCTTGTTCTTCCAGGTTCCGCTCTCGTGGTAGGTCTCGACATCGCCCTGCATCCCGGCCTCCTCGTTCGTCTGGTCGTGACATGGATGCCCACCAACAAGATCTTCGACACGTGAACCCGGCTAACGGGTGTGGCGGTTCTCCACGAGCCACGCTGCGGCTTGGTGCAGCTTGACGTTGGTCGACTGGGAGGCTTCCACCAGCATCCGGAAGGCGAATGCGGCGTCGAGGTCGTGGCGTTCCATCAGAATGCCTTTGGCCGTGGAGATGATGTCGCGGTTCTCGATCGCGAAGCCGAACTGCGCTTCCCGCTGCGCGCCGATCAACGCGATGGCGGCATGTGTGGCGAAGAGGCGACCGTCCTCTTCGGTCTGTTCGTCGAAAGCGTTGGCACGGCTCGAATAGAGGTTGAGCGCGCCGAGGGTGCGATCGGTCACGAACAACCGGTACGACAGCAGCGAGTGGATGCTTACGCTGGCCGCGGCAGGACCGAAGGCGGGCCACCGGGGCTCGTCTCCGACGTTGCCGGTGCGGTAGGTCTGGTGCTCGGCGATCGCGTCGTGACACGGACCTTCGCGCAGGTCGTACTGCAGCTGGTCGATGGTCTCGACGATGCCGCTCGTCGGTGCGACCGTGCGGATCTTGCCGCGTTCGACCAGGGAGATGCCGGCGTGTTCGGCGCCGGGAACGTAGTCGACGGCGGCCTTGACGATCGCGCGGAGCGTGGTCACCACGTCCGGTTCCGCTTGGAGTGTCCGGGCAACGCCCCCGAGTATCTCGGCGAGTCGTCTGGAACCGGCGTCGTCGTTCGCGCTCATGATGCCTCCATCACCAAGTCCGGCGCAGTCGATGCTCCATACCCAGCCGGAATGGTGAGTCAAACCATCGGTGTCGCGCGCAGAGCACCGCGAAGCTCGATTGGCCGCCGTCGTGTGGAGCGGGCCGGTTGCTCCAAAGGCAGGTTTAACTCGATCTATCCGTCTCCGGGTGCGCTGTACAGGTAGCGTGCCGCCCGCACGTGCCGCGAATCCGTGCAACCCCAGGCGGAGGAGCCCGTGAAGACCGTCGACGAAGGCCCGACCTCCGTGGTGCTCGACGTGACGGTCGAGCCGGCCATCGCGCTGTCGGCGCTGCGCGGCCACATCGCCAGCTCCTTGCGCGATCTCGGTGAGGACCACCGCTACGACGTGCTGCTCATCGTCACCGAGCTGGTCAGCAACGTCCTGGACCACACACCAGGGACCGGTCGGCTCCGCATCCTGCAGCACAACGCACGATGCGAGGTCACGATCGAAGTCGACGACCGATCCTCGGCACAACCGGTGTACGGGCGATCACGGCTGGGCAGCGAGCGGGGTCGCGGCATCGTGGTCGTCGACAGCCTTGCCCGCGCTTGGGGCATCCGGCCTTTGCCGGACGGAGGCAAGACCGTGTTCGCCTCGGTGCGTTGCCCTGACGGTCAGCACACCTGCGGATCGTGCGGTCCTGACGAGCGCAACTAGTCGCTCTTCCGCAACGACTTGACCGCCTCAGGCGCGGAGTCGAACAACGGCAACGCAGCGCTCAGCCCGCTGAGCTCCAGTGGGCGCGAGGCGGGGCGACTGGTAGCCACGACACCGAACGCCACTCCCTCCTCCTTTGCGGCGCGCTGGATCTCCATGAGCATCATCAGGCCTGCTGAGCCGAGAAACTCCAGCGCGAGGTCGACCACGAGCGCGTCAGGTCGTTCGTCGAGCCGTGCCTGCAGGGCGGAACGCACCTCGCCGGCGTTGACCATGTCGATCTCGCCGGTCAGCGTGACCACCACGACGCCGTTCTCGGCGGAGACCTTCGCGTGCGCAAGCTGCGGGCTTTCCGGCTCGTCCGTCACCGTCGGTCACTCCTTCCACCCACACCGCTGAAGGTGCCCCTTTCCGGCATGATCGGCGAAAGTCGGCTGAACGCTACGACTCACGCGAGCGGGTGCGCCCGGCATCAGTCCGGCAACGGTGCTTTGTCCTGTTCGACCTGGGCGAACAGGTCACCGATCTCCGGCATTCGTTCGAGAACCTCGTCCGCGGTGAACGTCAACTGCTCCGGTCTCCGGCAGCTGCGTACCTCGTCCCAGGTGACCGGAGTCGCCACGGTCGGCTCGTCGCGGCCACGCAGCGAGTAGGGCGCGATGGTGGTTTTGGCGGGGTTGTTCTGGCTCCAGTCGATGAACACCTTGCCCTCGCGGCGCGCTTTCGCCATGGTGGCCGTGACCTCCCGGGGCGTGTCCCGTTCGAAGGCCACCGCGATCGTCTTCGCATAGTTCGAGGGCGCCTGAGAGCTCGTGGTCTCGATGCCCGCGTACACCTGCAATCCCTTCGAACCCGATGTCGTCGCCACCGGCAGCAGCCCGTCCGCTGCGAGCACGTCGTACAAGCGCTCGGCCACCCTGCAGCAGTGCACGATCGTGGTGTCCGGCCCGGGATCGAGGTCAAACACCAGGCGGTCCGGGGAGTTCCGCGCGCTCCTGGTCACCGTCCATTGAGGAACGTGCAGTTCGAGCGCGGCGAGGTTGGCCGCCCACACGAGCCCGGCGAGCTCGTGGATCAGCGGGTAGCGGACGATCTCATCGGCATCGGCCCCACGCCGTGAACCACCGCCCCGCAACTCCACTGTCGGCAACCACTCCGGAGCACTCGCATCGGCGTTCTTCTGGAAGAACTTCTGCCCGTGCACGCCGTTCGGGAAGCGCACGAACGTGACGGGCCTGTCACGCAGGTGCGGCAGCAGGATGGGCGCGATCCGGCTGTAGTAGGCGATGATCTCGCCCTTCGTGGTGCCGTCCGGGTACAGCGGTTTGTCCAGGTTGGACAGACGCAGGGTGCGGCTGCCCGCCTTCACCGTCACCCGGCTGCCGGTCTCGGGTTCGGCGGCGACAGGGGGAGCGGGCCTGCCTGGTTGTGGCGCGGTCACCTCGCCGGGGTCGCGGTCACGGCGAAGACCACGCCACGCGGTGTGCCGCAGTCGGCCGTCGTCGCCGCGGGTGAACTGCCGGAACCGGACCTCGCCCACCAGCACCGGTTCGACCCACCGGGCGCGCACGACGTCCTCACGCGGGGGAGTGGTCGCGAACGGGTGCCTGGCTCGTTCCAACGGTTGCAGCTGGTCGCGCAGCTGATCGCGGTCCTGCCTGGTGAAGCCGGTGCCGACGTCGCCGATGTACAACAGCTCGCCCGTCTCAGGGTCGTGCGCGCCGAGTAGGAGCCCGCCGACCGTGCCGGTGAAGCCGCTCTGGCCGGGTCGCCATCCGCAGACGACGACCTCCTGGGTCTGGGTGAGCGGATGCTTGCACCAGAAGTCCGGCCGCTTGCCCGGGATGTACGGCGAGTCGAGCCGCTTGGCCACGAGTCCTTCATGCCCTTCCGCGGCGACGCGCTCTAGCAGTCGTCGTGGCGTGAGGCGTTCGGCGGCGAGTTCGGCCGCGGTGAACGACGGCACCACGGCGACCCGGAAGGGATCGGGCATGGGAAGCTCGGTGAGCCGGCGCCGCCGTTGCTCGTAAGGCTCGTTCAGCAGGACCTGCTCACCGAGCTGCAGGAGGTCGAAAGCTAGAAACCGGACCGGCATGTCGGCGAACGGCTCGGCCCGGCGGGCGGTGCGGTGCTTCTGGAAACGACCACGCCGCTGCTGCAGCAGACCGAAATCGATCTGCCCAGCCTCGTTGTAAACCACGACCTCACCGTCGAGCACCGCGGCACGCCCTCGCAGTGCCGTGGTGAGTACCCCGGTCAGCTCGGTGAACTCGGCGGTGAGGTCAAGGCCGTTGCGGCTGGTCAGCACGGTGGTGCCATCCGGCGCGATCCGCATCGCGACCCGGTAGCCGTCCAACTTGTACTCGTACACCCACTGTGGACCCTCGCGCAGGCGACCGCCGTCGGGCTTGGCGAGCATGGGCTCGACCCAGCCTGGAACGGAGTCGTGTGCGGCGTGCACGGCGACCTCCGCTCCTGGCGTGTTGCCCTGTCACCAGGAATCTGAAGGTAACCCGAACGGCCTAACTTCGCGCGTCAGCGCACTTCAAGGCGGCTTACTGGCGCAGTCGCAGGGCCCAGAACGGAACCAGCTGATCAAATACCTGCAGCGGCTTGAGGTGGCTGTCGGCGTAGCTGATCGAGTAGTTGACCACGCCTAGCCAGTTGCCCTCGACGCCGGGAAAACGTCCGTGCAGCTGACCGTTGGTTGGGCTGGACAGATCGAGGCCTGTCGGAATGATGTGGCGCCGGGCAGCCGGTCCGCGGGAGAACAGGCGGTTCAGGCTGACGGAGACTCCGGTGAGCACTGGTCTCCTGCCGTGAACATCGTCGCCTTCCCAGATCGTGTACGGACTGTTAAGCATCGCCGCCGCCCCGAGCGGACAACGGTGCCTGCGAGCGACGGAGAACGAGGTCGAAGTAAAGCTCCTCGGACAGTTCGGCTCGATCGGCCGCGGGGGCGGTGGTGGTCAACCGCCAGAAGTGATCAGCGCCGTCGTTGGCGCAAGCCAAGCAGCTGACGCGGGCCTCACCGTTTTCCACGACTGCGCGGAACTGGGAATGGCCGAGGGTGTGCCGGCCGAGCTTGCACCTCGCCGGCAGAAGGGCCACCTTGTGACCGGTCGTGTCGTACCTGTACATGAGCTTTCCGTCCATTTGGGACGGTTCGAGAAGTTGCCGGTCCATGACCCGGCAACCTATCACCGGCGTCGCACATTTGTTCGAGTCGACGCGTGTGGCACTCGGCGCTTAGCTCGTAAGTGTTAGGGGTGACCTTTGTGGACTCGAGAACGGTCCTGACTGGGCGAGGCCCCGGAGCGGGATCCGGGGCCTCGCGATCGCTGGCTCAGAGATGGCACCAGGCAGATGTGTCCATGGAGTTGTGGACGGAAGCGATCACGTCGCCAGTGGATGGGGCTCGCCGGTGAGAGCTGCAAGTGCGGTGGCAACCTCGTTGATGCCGGCTCTTACGTATGTCGTGGTGGTGAGGGCGTCGTTCTTGGTTTCGTGGCCGGCGTAGGCCTGCGCGACGGCAAGGCCGAACCTGCGTTCGACGAACGTGAGCGTCGTGTAGCGCAGCCAGTGCGTGGCGACCTGCTGTCGATCGGCCCACGGAATGTGCTTGCGGCACCGTTCCCAGAGTCCGTCGTATCGCCGTGTGGTAATCGGCTTGCCGTTGAGGTTGCGCAGGACGCGGCTGTCCGGCTCGAGGCAGCCGCGCCGCTTCGCGTGATCGAGAAGATGCGCGACGAGCGTTGGCGAGGCTGGTTGCCAGCGGAACACGCCGCCCTTCTCCTGCAGAAGCAGCAGACATTGCTCTTCGTCGATGTCGCGGAGCCGGAGCTTGAGCGCGGCTGCTCGTCGGGCGGCGGTTTCGAGGTGGAACCGCACGATCAACGCATCGAGCGCGGGGTCGTTGCCGGTCGAGTTGGCCACGTCCACGAGCTCGTTGATCTGCTTAGCGGGCAGGCCTCGGCGGTTGGACGGTAGTCGCCGCGGCTTGGGGACCTTGGCCGCCGGGTTCATCGAGGCGGGGATGTGTTCGTCGATGACGGCGAACTTGTAGAGGCAGCGGAACGCCGCCACCATGTGCTCGCCCGCGCAATTGCCACCGCGGCCGTTTCTGCGTTGGACACGGTTCTGCTTAGTGTGCTCGACGAGGCCGGCGATCTCGGTGGCCGTGGGTTCGTCGAGGCGGCGTTCGCCCCAGCGCTCCTTGATGCGCTTCCAGTACGAGCCGTAGACCCGGAGAGTTCCCGGGGTGACGGCGGCCTCGACGATCGGGATGTAGACGTTGAACGTCGGCACATCCTTGGTCGAGGTCGGGGATGACGTGAGGTCTTCGACGGTGATGCCGAGGCTCGACAACATGAGTCGCGCGGCGGCGAGGCGGTCCGCTGAGGGGGCGGTCGTGGGATCTGTGATCGTCATTGCGAGGTCACCTCGGAGAGCGCGCCGAAGTTCTCGCGCGCGAAATCATCAAGAATTGATGCCCCGGCCAGGACGAGAACTCCAGCTCGGGAAGAAGAGACGAGCAGCAGGCGATGTCCGGATCCCCAGGACATCCACCGGCGGATCGGCAGTGGAACTTGAATCAGTCCCCGCGAGGTGACCTGTATTGCGGTTCCTCGGCGCTCGCGGACGACGACCGTGTGGTCGCGCAGCACGAAGTCGAGTTCGGTGTGCGCGGTCCAGCGCAACTCGCGCAGGACCGTCCTGCCGCTGAATCGCCCGTGGTCGTCGATCTTGGCGAACTCGAAGGTCAGCGGGGACTCGGGCTGCTCTGTGCGCGCCAGATCTCCGACGAAACCGGGCTGGATCTGGCCGGGTGCTGAGCCGCTGCGATCAACTTGAGGAGCCGCGATCGCGGCGAGGTCGAGCGTTCGGATGATGGGTTCAGGCATTGGCCTCACCTCGCCACTCGGGCGAGATGTGCGAACGCGCGAAAAGCAGGGTTCCGTGAGTCTGGAACCCTGCTTTGGCTGTCTTGCTGAGACCGGGGAAACTTCCCCGCTGCTGGTGTCCGAGGGGGGACTTGAACCCCCACCCCCTTTCGGGGACTAGCACCTCAAGCTAGCGCGTCTGCCATTCCGCCACCCGGACGTATTTAGTTCTGCCTCGGCTCGCGCCGTGGTGTGTGCATAGATTACATGATCGTCGCTGTGGGCCAAAATCGGGGTGATGGCGTGTGGTTTCAGCTGGTCAGGGGTGGTGGGCTAGGAGGTGGCGGATCACGCCGTCCTCGGTCTTCGGGGCGGTGATGGTGGTGGCTTGGGCTTGGACGGTTGGGTGGGCGTTGGCTGGGCCACTTTGTGGGTGGCGATGGCGAACATCGGTAGGTCGTTCAGGTGGTCGCCGCATGTGGTGATGGTGCCGGTCAGGCCCAGGAGGGTGGGAGGGCTTGGACGGCTGTGCCCTTGGTGGCGTGCGGGCTGTGGATGTTGATCTCGGTTTGGCCTGGGGAGTAGTCGTGTGGGGCGGCGCTGATCTTGGCGGTGGCCACGGAGCCAGGGCGGTTATTAGGGCTGGGGCGTCCGGGGTTGGCACGAAGACCGTTATTGCGGCTAGTTGTTCGGACTCGGCCAACGGCCAGGAGGGCTGTGGTTTGGCGTAGGTGGGGGCCGTTGTAGCGCTGCTTTTCTTGGATGAACCAGGTACTGGGGTCGCTGAACCAGACGTTGTCGCGGGTGCCGTCGTACGTGGTCAGGACTGGGGAGCGAGGTAGCAGGAGTTCTACGACCGCGGTGTCGGTGATGGTGTGGAGATCAGGTGGGTGCCGGTCGTGGGGTCGGAGAGGGGGCGCCGTTCAGTTCGATCACTGGGAGCGTCAGTGATATGCCGGGGAGGAAGGCCTGATGGCGGGGGCGCCGGCGATGGTCAGGGCCACGCAGGAGGCCAGGAGGGTGTTCAGGCTGTCTCGGTCGAACTCGGAGAGGGTTGTGTCTGGGCGTCGGAGGGTTCCGTCCAGGTCGCACACCACCAGATCGGTCACGTGGCCGGGTTAGGGTCGGGCGATGAGTGAGCTGACGGGGTGGTTGCTCGACTCGGATCCGGCCCTGCGGTGGCAGGTTGAGCGGGACGTCGTGCACGAACCGGCGGCGGTTTGGCAGGCCACGCGCGCCAAGGTTGCCAGCGAAGGGTTTGGCGCTCGGCTGCTCGAGGAACAAGGCGCCGATGGCATGTGGGCCGGTGGGGCGTTCTTTCCGCGAGGGTTTGACGGGACGGGGGACGGGCAGCCGTGGACGGCTACGACGTGGTCGCTCAACTCCTTGCGGGAGTGGGGGCTCGACGCGGAGGTGCTGAGGGCCAGGAGGACGGTCGAGCTGCTCGAGGCGAACTGTCGGTGGGAGTACGAGGACCTGCCCTATTGGGGTGGCGAGGTGGATGTCTGCATCAACTCGTGGACGCTGGCCAACGGGGTGTGGCTCGGGGCGGACGTGCAGGGGATCGCGGACTGGTTCGGGGAGCATCAGCTCGCGGATGGCGGCTGGAATTGCGAGTGGGTTGAGGGATCTACGAGGTCGTCGTTTCACTCGACGCTCAACGCGCTCAAAGGTCTGCTGATTCACGAGCGGGGTACGGGGAGCGAGAACGGGGCGAGAGCGGCGGGCGAGGAATACCTGCTCGAAAGGAAGCTGTACAAGCGGCTGTCGACGAACGAGCCGGTCGCGGAGTGGGTGAGCGAGTTCCGGTCGCCGTTTCGGTGGGGGTACAGCGTGCTCAACGCCGCCGACTACTTCAGGGAAGCCGGCCGGAAGGACCCGCGGATGGGTGAGGCCGTCGAGATGATCCGGCGGGCGAGGCAACCCGACGGGACGTGGCTGCAGGCTGGGAGGCATCCCGGCGAGGTCTGGTTCGAGACCGACGTCGTCAAAGGGGAGCCGTCCAAGTGGCTGACCTTCTTCGCCACCAGGGTGCTGGAGTGGTGGGACAGCTAGATCCAGCCTCGGGCACGGGCGAAGCGGGCCGCTTCGTGGCGGTTGGAGGCGCCGGTTTTGCCTACTGCGGAAGACAAGTAGTTGCGGACGGTTCCGGGCGACAACGAAGCGCGGCGGGCGATTTCGTCGATGGGAGCGCCTTCCAGAGCCAGTTCCAGGACGTCGGCTTCGCGTGGCGTCAAAGGGTTGTCGCCCGCGCTGATGGCCTCGGCGGCGAGAGCGGGATCCACGTAGCGGCCGCCGGCGAACACCGTGCGGACTACGGTGGCCAGCACATCCGACGAGACGGTCTTGGGCAGGAAGCCGCGGACGCCGGCAGCCAGCGCACGCTTCAAATGCCCCGGCCGGCCGTGGCTGGTGACGATCATCGTTGAGCACGAAGGAAGTTCGGACGAAAGAGCTTGGGCCACGGAGACGCCGTCCAGGTCGGGCATCTGGAGGTCGATCACGGCCACGTCCGGGCGGACCACGCGGGCGGTGGCCAGGGCTTCGGCGCCGGTGGCGGCTTGGGCTACGACTTCGAGGTCGTCCTCCAGCGACAGCAGTGCGGCCATGGCGCCGCGGATCAGGTGTTCGTCGTCGGCCAGCAGGATGCGGATCACGGGAGCTCCACGGTGAGCACGAAACGGTCAGGAGCTTCCGGTGCCGCGGTCATCGAGCCGCCGAGGGCCGAGATGCGTTCGCGGAGGCCGGTGAGGCCGCTGCCGAAGCGGAAGGCGGAGGAGGAAGCGCCGTCGTTGGACATGGTCAGCACGTTGCCGCGCAACGTGATCGTGCACGAGTTGGCGGTGCTGTGGCGCAGGACGTTGGTGACGCCCTCACGCACGGCCCAGCCCAACGCGCCCGCGGGCTCGCCGGAAACGTTCACTTCACCGATCACGCGGCAGTCGATGCCCGCGGACGCCAGCAACGAACGCGCGCCGGCCAGCTCCACCGAGAGATCAGCGGTCCGATAGCCGCTCACCACGGCTCGCAGCTCGTCCAACGAGTCGTGGGCGATCCGGCGGACCTCGAGCATCTCGTCGATGGCCTCGGAGCGGCCGCGACGGGCCAGCTGCGCCGCCAGGTCGGCCTTCAGCGCGACGACGGACAGGTTGCGGCCCACGACGTCGTGCAGGTCGCGGGCGAAGCGGAGGCGTTCCTCGGCCACGGCGAGGCTGGCGCGGACCTCGCGGGAGCGGTCGAGCTCCCACACGAGGCCCACCATCCACAGCGTCGTGCGGAAGCCGAGGGCCAGGACCAGCAGCATGATCGTGGTGAACACGCCGCGGCTCGGCGAGGCGGTCAGGGCGATGAAGAGGCCACCCGCCAGTGCAACCCGGGCCAGGGTGTGCGGCCTGAGCACCGCGGACAGGGTGGTGATCGTCAGCACCAGGAACATCACCGCGATGCCGTCGGCAGGGCCGTCGGGCTTGCCGGGTGTCGGGTGGGGGAAGGCGAGCTCGGCCGCGACCAGCACGGCGACGGTGTACGCCAGGATGATCACGAGGAGCGTGCGCGGGTGGGGCGCCTTGCCCAGGTGGTGCTCGATGCCGAGGTGAACCAGTCGCATGCTCAGCGCGGCGTGGACCAGGGTTGCCGCCGAGACCGCGACGAGGGCGGCGGTGCCGATCTCGTCGGCCATGCCCATGATCAGCAACGGTGGCAGGGCCGCGTAGCTCACGTAGAACGTGACGCGGACGTAGAAGTCGAACCGCGCCGCGTTGCCACGGGACCGCCACCAGCCGAGCAAGCTCACCTCCGAGGATCCCAGCGGAACCAGCGCCGTACAGCGTAGATCCCGACGCCGATCCACACCGCCAGGACGATCATCGGCCGCACCACGGGCCCGCCGTCCCAGCCCGCGCGCAGCAGTTCGAGCACCGGGGACAGGGGCAGCAACCGCAGCACGGCCGCCACCTCGGAAGGCACGATCGACAGCGGGAAGAACACGCCGGAACCCAGCAGGCACGCCACCAGCACCGGCAATGACGTCACCTGCGCCATCTCGACCGTGCGGGTGTACGCGGACGAGGCGGCGGCGAGCAGCACGAACACGACCACGCCACCACCGACGCCCAGCACCAGGAACCACGGCTGCGAAGGCAGAGCGATCCCGGTCGTCACCCCGACGATCACCGCGAACAACGCCATCTGCCCCAACGCCACCACAACGGACGGCAGCGACGCGCCGAGCAGGATCTCCGGATCCGTCAGCTCACCAACGCGAAGACGTTTCAGAACAAGCTCTTCCCGCCGCGCGACGAACGTGGTGACGAGGTTGTAGTAGACCGCCATCAACAACACGAAGCCGACCAGGCCAACTATCAACGGCACTCCGTCGGCGTCCGCGGCCATCAAGGCCGGCGCGATCAGCAACGGCATCACGAGCGAGTTGAACAGCGCGGTCCGGTTGCGCCAGAACAACTTCAGCTCCGCCTGCCCCACAGCAACGGCCCTCATGCCGCCTCCTCCGCGATCGCCAGGAACGCCTCCTCCAGTGACGCCGATCGAGCGTCCAAACCGGACAGTTCCACCGAGTTGACATGGGCCCACGCAAGAAGCTCGTGCAGGGTCTCCTGCAGATTGTTGGTCGTCACGGTGACTCGTCCCGCGCCGTCATCCGAAACGACAACCGGCAACGAGACCCCGGCAGGCGGCACGAACGAAATGCGAGACGGATACGCGTCCACCACCTCGGAAACCGTTCCCTGGGCGACGATCCGGCCTCGGTGCATGATCGCCAGCCGGTCGGCCAACGCCTGTGCTTCCTCGAGATAGTGCGTAGTCAGCAGCACGGTCACGCCCTCGCGCAGCAACGCGCGAATCAGTTCCCACGTGTTGCGCCGCGACTCCGGATCGAGCCCGGTCGTCGGCTCGTCCAGGAACAGCACCTCGGGCCGCCCGAGCAACGCCAGCGCCAGGTCCAGCCGCCGGCGTTCACCGCCGGACAGCTGCTTCACCCGCACCGAAGCCCGATGTGCCAGGTCAACGAGAGATAACGCCTCCGAGACCGGACGCGGGGAAGTCAAGGTCCCCGCCCACATCTTTGTGGCCTCGGTCACAGTCAGATCAGGAGGAAAGCCGCCCTCTTGGAGCATCACCCCAACTCGTAGCCGAACGAGAGACCGCTCCTGAAACGGATCGTGCCCCAACACCGACACAGTTCCCGACGCAGGACGTGAGAGCCCTTCCACAACTTCGACCGTCGACGTCTTTCCCGCACCGTTCGTACCGAGCAAAGCGAACATTTCGCCCCGCTCCACATCAAATGAGACGCCCCGTACAGCTTCGAAACCTCCGCTGTACCGGCGTGTTAGTCCCCGCACCGAGATCGCTGTCACAAGCCCACGATCTCGGGAAATACGCCTGGAGAGCAGTGCCGGGACACACCAGAAACCCATGACAGATGTCATGCGGGCCATCTGAGGGGTTTCCCCGCGTCCACACGAGACGGTCGCGCTCTCACATAATGTCGTTGCCAGTGGCCGTCCCGGTCCAGCTTCGCCGCCGCCCAGTCCGGGCGCGGCCACCTCCGGGATCCGGCGGGTGGCAGGGGCCCGCCGGATCCCGTCCAAGCGAGGGGAGTCGTCACGTGCAGGAACAGCTGCGCGGACGCCATGGGGAGATCGCCGCACTGCGCGCCGCGTTCGAGGCGTCGGCCTCACGCGGACGACTCGCGGTGGTTCGCGGTGAGCCGGGGAGCGGACGCTCCGAACTGCTGCGCCAGGCCGCCCTGATGTGGCGCGCCGAGGGCGTGACCGTCGTCAGCCACCGCCCCAGATCCCGTGCGGTCGTGCTGATCGACGACGCCGACCGGCTCGACGACCCGGTCCTCACGACGACCGCCATGCGCATGCCCGGCTGCCTCGTCGTCGCGGTCTGCCGCGACCACGCCGAACTGGCCGAGGCCGCGGACCTCGTCATCGACGTGCCAACGTTGTCACCGGACATCGTCACCGAGCTGATCACCAGCCGCGACCCGCTCGACCACAGCGTCGTCGAAGCTCTCCGAACCGCACTCGGGGCGCTCTACGGCAACCCCGGCACGGTCCTCGCGACTCTCGGCGAGCTCAACCTGACGTGGGTCGGCGACCGGCTCTTCCTCGCCAGCGACCGGATCAGCCTGCCGAAGCACCACTCGCTGATGGAGCACGTCCAAGGGCTCGCCCACAAGGTCGCGCTGCTGTGCGTCGTGCGCCAGGGCATCGAGGTCACCGACCTCAAGCTGCTCAAGGAGAACCTGGACGCCTGCGGCCGTGCGCTGGACGACCTGGTCGAACGCGGCGTGCTCACCAAGGACCTCAAGGTCCTCTGCCCGGCACTCGCCAACGCGATCATCGACCAGAGCGGCGAGGACGAGGTGCGCCGCATGCACGTCGCCCTCGCCGCCGACACCGCCGACCCGGACCTCGTCGCACTGGCCGGCCCGGACCTGCCGGACGCGCCGCGCAAGGCCCGCTGGCTCGCCGACCGCGCCGTCGAGATCCAGGCAACCGACCCGGAACGGGCAGGGCGCTGGCTCACCGCCGCGGTCCGCATGACCGCCGTGCAGGACCGACCGTGCGGACGCCTGTACTACCGCGCGCTCGCCGTCCTCGTCGCCACGGGCCAGAACGAGTTGATGCGCACCGTTCTCGAAGAGTGCGTCACGGCGGACGCGAACACCGACGCCGCGACGATGCTGTTGTTGCTCAACGGCGAAGAGTCGCAGATCAAGGGCGGCCCGGCGGTAGCACTCGCACGGTGGTGGCTCGGCGGACCTGCCGACTGGACGCCACTGCCGATGACCACGCACGACGACGAAGTGATCATCTCCAACGCCGAGCTGAACGCGATCTACCACGCGTTGCGCTCGGACGTGCAGGCCTGCCGCACGGCGCTGAGGTTCGTCCGCGACGAGCAAGCGCGGGAACGCTTCGACGACATCATCGAAGCGGGCACGGCCGGTGACGTCGCGATGGTCCTGGAACTCGTCCTGGGCCAGCGCTACCGCACTCCGGACCACGGCCCGTTGAAGCTCTACCAACGCGTGGTCCGCGACTACGCCAAAGCAGACTTCACGTCCGCACTGCAGACCGTGCGCCAGCTGGAGCTCACGAAACGACCGATGCCTGCCCACCACCACGGCCGCATCCTCGCCGCCGCAATGCATTCCGCGCGCGGCGAGCACCGGCAGGCCTTCGCGTGGCTGGCCAAGGTCAGCCACGCGACGAGGTACGCCCCGACGCGCGCCATGGTCGAGTGCGGCCTGCTGCACCGCGCGGGCGACTCCCGGACCGCGGTCAACCTCGCCTGGCGCACGCTCCAGCGCGTCAAGCAGGCTGGCGTGCGCACGGGCACCAGCCGGTTGATGCTGCAAGCACTGCAGATCGCGATGAGGAACAACGACCTCGACATCGCGCGTTCCCTGATGACCGAGATCACCGAGCTGCACCGGTGGGGCGACTGCCGCTGCACGCTCCAGGTCCTGTTGCTGGCCAAGGGACTGCTCTACCACGACCCGGCCGAGGCGGCACGCGGCGCGGAACTCGTGCGCCGCCGGGGCCACCGCCCGGACCTGTTGTGGGCGTGCCACATCCTCGCCCAGTTCGCCGACGACCCGCGCCACGTCGTGCGGGAGCTGCACTCCATCGCGAAGGAAGGCGGATCGTCGTTCCTGTTGCCCGCCAGGGTTTCCGCGTTGATGCGCAAGTTCGGCGTCGCCGCGCCGCGCACCAGCGCGAACCCGACCGGGCTCACCGGCACCGAACTGCGCATCGTCGAACTGGTGCGCGCGGGCCAGACGAACCGTCAGATCGCCACCGAGCTCGAGACCTCGGAGAAGGCCGTCGAGCACCACCTCACTCGCCTGTTCCTGCGCACCGGCGTCCGGTCGCGCGTGGAGCTGGCCGCCGCGAGCCTCGCAGGCAGGCTCGATGATCGAGGAGCCACCGGATGACGGGAACGCTCGACCACACGGACACTCCAACCTCCAACCTGATCGCGCGCGATGACGCACACACGAGCGTCGTGTGGCCGTTGTTGTCGGGGACCACGCGGCTGGTGCTCGTCACCGGACCCGCGGGCATCGGCCGCACGGCGCTCCTCAACGAGGTCCGGGACACGCTCGAACATCAGCGTGTGCGCACAGCAGACGTGCCACTGCTGCGCGCCGACCGCAACCGCCCCCAGGCTGTGGTCGCCCGTGTGCGTGAGGAACTCGCACGGTGGTCACGGCCGCCGGTGCTGTTCCTCGACGACCTGCACCGCCTCAACCACGACGTGCTGCGCGCGCTCCTCGACGCGTTGCCCCAACTCGCCACCTGTGTCGTCGGTAGCTACCGCACGCCCGTGCGTCTCGAACACACAGATCTCGCCGATGCGCTGAAGTCGAACGCGCTCACCGAGATCGTGCCCCTCACGCCGTTGAACCGGGCGGAGGTCAGCCTCATGTTCACCGGCCTGCTCAACGTCTCGGCGGACCCGGAGCTCGCGCGCAGGCTGCACAAGGACAGCCGAGGCTTCCCGGGCCTCGTCGACCTCGCCGTCGACGGCTACCTGCGCGGCGGTGCGCTGCGGATCATCGACCGCACCGCCTACCTGGTCGACGAACCACGCGGCACCGGCCACCGGCACCCCGCCGTCGAACGGATCCGGCTGCTCGGCGAGGACGCCTGGCAGACCGCCAAGGCCATGGCGATCCTGCATCCGCTCGGCCCGGCCGCCGTAGAGCTCCTCGGCGACACCCGCGGGTTGCCCGAACTCGAGGCAGAAGGCGTGCTCGTACGGCACGAGGACGGCTACCGGTTCCGTGCGCCCGTGCTCGCCCATGCGCTCGCGGCCGTTCTCGGCCCGTACGAGCGCCATGACCTCGGCTGGCGAGCAGTCCAAGCGATCTGGGAGGGCAGGGCGTTCTGCGCGAACCCCAGCTATCTCCCGGACCGGCTGATCGACGCGGGCGGGTTCGCCGACGCGGAGAAGGCGTGCGCCCAACTGCTCGCCGCGGGCAAGGCCGTGGTCCTGCACGACCCGTCCGCACGACGCTGGCTCCGTGCCGCCGCCGGCCGCGCCACGAGCCCGACGCAGCAGGCGGAAGCGTTGTTCATGCACGCCGTCGCCTGCGCCTCCCACAACGACTTCGTGACCGCGATGGCCAGTGTGGAAGCCGCGCTCGAACTGCCGGACGAGTTCACCCCGGACCAGATTCAGGAGCTGCACCTCATCCGGCTCGTGGGCATGTGCGCGGCGGGGGACAGGGCCGCACTGCGCAAGGTCGCCGACAGCAGCTGGCGTTCGCTCCCCGGTGGCACTGCAGCGCGGTTCATCGGCCGTGCGGTCGCCATGTGCTACACGGACCGATGGGACGAAGCGGCGACGTTGCTGGCGAGTACACGCGGTATGTGGCGCCTGGGCAACGCGGCCACCGTGACGTTCGGCGAGTTGTTCGGCATGAGTGCGGCGCTGATGTCCGGGCGCATGGCCGACTTCGAACGCGTCGCCAGCGACCCCGGCCTGTGCCCGCTCTACGCGGTGGACCGGCACCGGCCCGCACTCCAGGCCGCGATGGCCCGCTGCCTGATGCTGGCGGGGGAGATGAAGCGCGCCGAACGGATGCTGGTCGGCCAGCAACTCGAAGCCGCCGACCTCGCGTTGATCCAGACCGCGGACGGACGATGGGACGACGCGCTCGGCAACGCCCGCAAGGCTCTGGTCACCGGCTCGACGCTCGGCCAGGTCGCGGCACACACGGCGTTGGCTCACGGCCTCGCCACCATGCTCATCACACGCGCGAAGCTCACCCGTGCGCGCGAGGTCATCGCCGACGCGCGCACAGGCCAGAACATCCTTCCGCACCTGCTGGACGTGCCGGAGTCCGATCTCGAACTCGTGCTGGGCGCTCGGGACAAGAGCCGCCGGGCATTGCGGCGCGGGCTCGCGTTCGCCGCTCAGCACGCCATCGTGATCGGCACCGACGAGCTGGAGATGCGGCTCGCCGTGATGTCGCTGGACGACGACGACCGCGAGGACGCCGAGTTCCGCGTCGAACGGCTCGCGGACATCGCCGAGACCATGGACACCGGTCGCGCGCACCGCAACCACCTGTTGGCCCGCGCGGTGACCTGGCATGACAAGCAGGCGGCCGCCGAGGTGCGCAGGATCGTGGTCGAGCGCGACCAGCCGCACGAGATCGCGATGACGTTGACGGCGTTGGCGTCGCACGGGCTCGGTGACGCGCGGACGTTGCGCGAGGCCTACGAGCTGTTCGGCATCATGGACGCGTTGCTGCCCAGGGCTTTGCTGCGCCACCTCATGCGAGAGCACGGCGTCGCAGTGCCCGGACGGGCGGCGACGACGGCCGAGCAGGAGCGGTTGCTCGCCTGCCTGGTCGCGGAAGGGCTGACGAACCGCGAGCTGGCCGGCGTCCTCAGGTCCACCGAGAAGAGCATCGAGGCCAAGCTGACCCGGCTCTTCCAACGCACCGGCTACCGGTCACGGGTGGAGCTGGCGACGGCGATGCTCACGGGTGAGTACCACTGACGAGCGCGTCCACCACCACGGACGCCGGTTCGGAGAGGTTCAGCCACGCCACGACGACGCGGAGCTTCTCTCGTGAGCCGCCACGCACCCGTAGCACCTGCACGCCTTGAGGAACGGACGCTGCGAGCGACTCCGGCAACGTCGTGATGCCCGCCCCGGACGCCACGAGCTGAAGCTTCGCCATCCAGTCACGGGCCATGTGCGCGACGACCTGTCGTTCGTCCACGCCCGGCCACACTCCTAGGCCGGGCGGAGGCGACGCGATCCACGCCCACCCGCGCAGATCTTCGACGTCGACGTAGTCCTTGTGCGCCAACGGGTGCGTGGACGGCACTGCCAGCACCAGCTCGCGTTCGTCGAGCACTTCGGCCTGGAGAGCGGGCGTCTCGTCGTCGAGCGGCGACGGAGAAGCGAGCACGGCGAGATCAACGGTCCTGGCTCGCAGCGCGCGCACCAGCGACGCGGTGGTGCCCTCGCGCGTGGTGACGGTCAACGCCGGATGGCTGCGCCTCAACACAGCCAACGCCGATGGGACGAGAGTGCCGCCCGCCCCCGCGAACCACCCCAGCCGCACGGTGCCCGCGGTGGCCGGAAGGCTGGACAGCTCCCGGCTGGCCGCATCCAGTTGCGCGAGAACCAGACCGGCGTGCCGCAGCAGCACGTGGCCCGTATCGGTCAGTTGGACGCCCTCACGCTGACGGTCGAGCAACGGCGCGCGCACGACCCGTTCGAGTGCCGCGATCTGCCGGGACACCGCGGACTGCGTGTAGCCCAGCGCCGACGCGGCCGAGCTCAGCGACCCGCGCTCGGCCACCTCCTGGAACACCCGCAACGACACGAGCGGAACCGCCGTGAGATCCATGCCGACATGAATACCGGATCAGCCTCGCGAGTTGAGGAACCGCGCGACCGGCCACACACCGTCCGCGGTGTTCCCGAGCACCGTGCGAGTCACGCCCGACTCCGGTTCGTGCACGGTCTTGAACGACACCCCGGCGTCCTGCCCGACCAGCTGCACCTGGTTCTTCGACCCGTGCAGCCAGAAACCGAGGCCGTAGCGGAGCTCGTCCTCGGGGATCTCGCTGTGCGGCTTCACCATCTCGGCGACCCACTCGGGCGACACGATCCGGCCGGCGAAGAACGCCTTCCACAACGCGCTGACGTCGGCCGCCGTCGTGAAGATCCCGCCGTCACCGCCGCCTCGGATGGGCAGGTGGAAGACGTTGGTGCGCCACTCGCCGTCGATCGGCAGGTACCCGCGTTCTTTTCCGATTCACGGGTGGTAGCGGCCGGCGATCTCGGTGATCTCCCCGCGCCAGTTGAAGGTCAGCCGCGGCGCGTACGGCGGGTACTCCATCGCCAGGAACTCCTCCCGGCTGCACTCGACCGTGCCGAGACCGAGCAACGACAGCTCGAGCCCGCGCGTTGTCGGCGTCGCGCAGCCGAACGCCGTGCGGATCACCGCGTCGTCGGCGAGCTTCGCCACGTGCGGCTTGTCGGAAGTCGGGAAGGTGTAGGAGTTGTTGTCCTCCGTGTGCCGCGACTCGCCTTCGACCCATTCCACCGTGCCGTCGGGGTGGATCGCGGTGATCACCGTCAGCCACTCCGTGGTCGTCACCTGCCAGACCACGCCCCCCGCGACGGCCACCACCACGGCCCCGGTCGCCCACACCCAACGTCTCATGCCGATCTTGACGCCTGATCGGTTCCTCGGTTGCGCCGCCTGTAATATTACGAGCGTGCTAAAAACTTGGGGGAACGGATGACACTGGGACTGGTGGCGGCGCTGGCCGGGCTGGCGCTGCTCGACTCGACGAGCGTCGGGACGTTGTTCATCCCGATCTGGCTCATGCTCACGCCGGGGCGGCTGAAGCTCGGCGGGTTCGGCGTCTACCTCGGCACGATCACGGTCTTCTACTACGGGGTCGGCGTGCTGATCGTGCTCGGCGCGTCGCAGGTGATCGACCACCTCGACAGCAAGATCGCTCTGTGGGTGCAGCTGGTGATCGGCGTGTTCCTGTTCGTCGTCAGCTTCCGGTTCGACGGCAAGAAGAAGCCGGACACGGGGAAGTGGCGGGAGCGGATCAACGCCAACGGCTCGGCGGCCGCGCTGGCGGGCATCGCGGTGCTCGCGGGTGTCGTCGAGCTCGCCACGATGCTGCCGTACCTGGGCGCGATCGGGATGATGAGCGCCGCCGACCTCGGACCGGCCCAGATCGGGCTGCTGCTCGCCGGGTACTGCCTGGTCATGATCGTGCCGGCGGTCGTGCTGCTCGGCGGGCGGCTGGCTCTGCAGCGCAGGATCGAACCGCTGCTGACCCGGATCAGCACGTGGTTCGCGGAGAAGGGCGCGGGCATGACGGGCTGGATCCTCGGCATCGCCGGGTTCCTGGTGGCACGCGATGCCATCGCACGGCTGTTCTTCCTGTGAACCATTTGGTCCAGTTGGCTGAACGACCGCGTTTCGTTTTCCTCCTACACTCGCCAGGATGAGTGGGCTGGACGATCCCCGCAGATCGGTCCCGCAGGAGCTGGCGCCGTTGCTCCGACTGGAAGTGACGCCGGTTTCGGTGAGCATTTTCGAGGCGATCGAGAAATCGATTCCCGAATACAGCCAGTTCCGGGACAACGTCGTCGACGGCATTCGACAGGCGCTGGTGAAGTTCGTCGACATGATCGCCGAGCCCGATTCCGAACCGGACCCGCACGACGACATCCACCGCAAGCTCGGCGCGTGGGAGTTCAAGTCCGGCCGCAGCCTGGACAGCCTGCAGGCGGCGTACCGGATCGGCGCGCGGGTGGCGTGGCGGCACGTGTGCGGGTTCGCCGAGCAGCGGAAGCTGTCGCTGCGGCAGATGTCGGTGCTCGGCGAGGCGATGATCGCCCACGTGGACGAGCTGGTGAGCCTGTCGGTCGAGGGGTACGCGGCCGCGCAGGCGAGTGCGGCCGGAACGCTGGAACGCAAGCGGCGCAAGCTGATGGAGCTGCTGGTCGGTGATCCGTCCGGCAACTGGCAGAGCGTCGTGCACGCGGCGGACGCGGCGGCGTGGCCGATGCCGGACCGGCTCTGCGCGGTCGCTCTTGAGCCGTCTGCCGCACCGGCCGACGACCTGCCGCCGGACGTGCTGGTGAACTTCGAGGACGCCACGCCGTACCTGCTGGTGCCGAACCCGGTCGCGGTGTCGCGCTGGATCCGCCGCGCGTTGCCGGGCTGGCGTGCCGCGGTCGGGTTGCCGGTGGTGCCCGCCGAGGCGCCGTGGTCGCTGGCCTGCGCACGCCGGGTGCTGGCGCTCGCGCGGGAGAAGGTGCTGCCGGACCGGCCGGTGCTCGACTGTGCTGATCATCTGGTCGAGCTGACCGTGCTCGCGGACGAGTTCCTGGCCCGGCAGCTGGCCGAACGGGCGTTGGCGCCGTTGGCATCGTTGACAGAACGACAGCGCACGAAGCTCGCCGAAACGCTGCTCGTGTGGCTGTCGGCACGCGGCGGTGCACCCGAGGTGGCCGCCCGGCTGCAGGTGCATGCGCAGACCGTTCGCTACCGGGTGAACCAGTTGGACGAACTGTTCGGCGACCGAATGCACGACGCCGAGGAGCGGTTCACGCTCGAGCTGGCACTGCGCGCACACTATTTATTGGATCGCGCCTGATAAATCGCTCCGAGTCAATTCGTACCCAGGTGATAAAACCGGTTTTTCTCTTGCATTGCGGAATCTCGGCTGGTTACTTTACTGACGAGTAAAGCAACACCGCCTTCTTGCAGTTCAAAGTCGTACTCACGGAGGTCCCTGCAGATGAAGAACTTCGCACGCGCCGCTGCCTGCGTACTGGCCGCCGGAGCACTGAGCGTCGTCACGGCCGTCCCCAGCATGGCCGCGACCGCCGAGCTGAACATCACCTACTCCTGCAACTTCACGCTCATCGGAGCGCAGGACACCCCGACCACGGTCACCTCGTCGGACGCGACCGACTCGGCGACGGTGGGCGTGCCCACCGCGGTGTCCAACAACACCGTGAAGAGCACCGTGTCGGAGAGCGCCACCAACGTGCTGGCCTGGCTCGGCGCGAAGTCCGTCGACGGCACGTTGACCACCCAGGTGAAGGTGACCAACGGCAGCGCCACCCAGACCGTGTCGTCGGTAGCGACCATCCCCAACACGGCGGTCCCGTCCAGCGGCACGTTCACGGTGACCGCCGCGGGCACGATGCCGGCGCTCACGCTCACCGAGGCCGGCACCGCCTCGATCTCGCTCGGCAACTCGGAGCTCAAGCTCACGCCGCGCCTCGCGAACGGCGACCCGACGTGGCTCGGCACGGTCACCAACCAGTGCACCGTCAAGGCCGGCCAGAACACCGTGTTCCACACCTTCCCCGTGGCGTAGTCCTGACGATCCCGTGATGGGATTGGCGGCATGGAGCTCCAGCAACTGGTGGACCGCATTGCCGCCGAGGTCACGCCAGGAGGCGAGGTAGCCGACTACATCCCGGCCCTCGCCAGGATCGACCCGCACGCCTTCGGCCTCGCCGTCGCCACACTGGACGGCGAGGTCTTCGGCGCTGGGGACCACCTGACGCCGTTCTCGATCCAGAGCATCTCCAAGGCGTTCATGCTGGCTCTGGCGTTGCATTCCGATGACGACGTGTGGGCCAGGGTCGGCCGCGAGCCGTCCGGGTCGCCGTTCAACTCGCTGGTCCAGCTCGAGTCCGAGCAGGGGATCCCGCGCAACCCGTTCATCAACGCCGGTGCGCTCGTCGTGACCGACCATCTGGGGCTCGGAGCGGCTGACCGGCTGCTGGCCTTCCTGCGCGCGGAGAGCGGCAACGCCTCGGTCGGCGTCGATCCCGAGGTCGCCAAGTCCGAGCTGGACCACTCCGACCGCAACCGCGCGCTGGCCCACTTCATGGCCTCGTACGGCAACATGCGCAACTCCGTCGACGTCGTGCTGCACGAGTACGTCCGGCAGTGCTCGATCGCGATGAGCTGCGCTGATCTTGCTCGGGCGACTCTCTTCCTGGCCCGCCACGGTGTGCGCAACGACGGCACCCGCCTGTTGACGGTCAGCGGCGCGAAGCGCGTCAACGCCGTGATGCTCACGTGCGGCACCTACGACGCCGCCGGCCAGTTCGCCTACCGGGTCGGCCTGCCCGGCAAGAGCGGGGTCGGTGGCGGCATCATCGCCGTCGTGCCCGGGAAGTGCGCGATCTGCGTCTGGAGTCCAGCCTTGGACGCACGAGGCAACTCCGTGGCCGGTCTCGACGCTTTGGACCGATTCACGACTCTCACGGGCTGGTCAGTGTTCTGACTGGTGGTAGGAAGACGGGGTGAGCACAACGGGGAACGCACTGACGCTGGCAGAAGACGAGGCCGTCACCCTGGTCAGCGAGCTGATCCAGATCGACACCACCAACACGGGTGATCCCGCGACGCTGGTGGGGGAGCGCAAGGCCGCCGAGTGGGCGGCGGAGAAGCTGTCCGAGGTCGGGTACGAGACCACCTACGTCGAGTCGGGCGCGAAGGGGCGCGGCAACGTGATCGCGCGGCTCGCCGGTGCGGATCCGAGCCGTGGGGCTCTGCTGGTCCACGGTCACCTCGACGTCGTGCCCGCCGATGCGTCCGAGTGGTCTGTGCACCCGTTCTCCGGTGCGGTGCAGGACGGGTACGTGTGGGGGCGCGGCGCGGTCGACATGAAGGACATGGTCGGCATGACGCTGGCCCTCGCGCGGCACTTCAAGCGGGAGAACGTCGTCCCGCCGCGTGACATCGTGTTCGCGTTCCTCGCGGACGAGGAGGCCGGCGGGCTCTTCGGCGCCAAGTGGCTGGTGGAGAACCGGCCCGAGCTGTTCGAGGGCGTGACCGAGGCGATCTCCGAGGTCGGCGGGTTCTCGATCACGCTGAAGGACGACGTGCGGGCCTACCTGGTCGAGACCGCCGAGAAGGGGATCCGCTGGCTGAAACTGCGGGTCAAGGGCACCGCGGGGCACGGCTCGATGATCCATCACGACAACGCGGTGGCGAAGCTGGCCGCGGCGGTCACCCGTCTCGACCAGCACAAGTGGCCGTTGATCGTGCGGCCTTCCGTGCGCGAGTTCCTCGACGGCGTCACGGAGATCACTGGCCTCGACTTCCCGGACGACGACATCGAGGGCTCGATCGGCAAGCTCGGCGCGTTGTCGCGGATGATCGGCGCGACGCTGCGGGACACGGCGAACCCGACGATGCTCTCCGCCGGCTACAAGGCGAACGTGATCCCCTCCACCGCCGAGGCGACGGTCGACTGCCGGATCCTGCCGGGCCGTGAGGAGGCGTTCGACCGCGAGCTGGCCGAGCTGCTCGGGCCGGACGTCGAGCGCGAGTGGGTCGGGTTGCCGCCGGTGGAGACCACGTTCGACGGTGCTCTGGTGGACGCCATGACCGCGTCGATCATCGCCGAGGACCCCGGTGCCCGCGTGCTGCCGTACATGCTGTCGGGCGGCACCGACGCCAAGTCGTTCCAGCAGCTCGGCATCCGCAACTTCGGCTTCTCGCCGTTGAAGCTGCCGCCGGACCTCGACTTCTCGGGGTTGTTCCACGGCGTGGACGAGCGCGTGCCGGTGGATGCGCTTAAGTTCGGTGTGCGCGTTCTGGACCGTTTCCTTCGCAACAGCTGAGGAGAGTGCGTTGTGTCCACTGTGGATCTGACAGGCCGGGTCGCGCTGGTCACGGGTGGAGCGGGCGGAATCGGGGCGGCGGTGGTGCGCCGCCTCGCCCGGCTCGGTGCTTCGGTGGCCGTCCTGGACCTCGATGCCGCAGGGGCACAACGCATCGCTTCCGCTGCCGGTGGGATCG
Source organism: Lentzea aerocolonigenes (assembly GCF_000955955.1). Taxonomy (GTDB): domain Bacteria; phylum Actinomycetota; class Actinomycetes; order Mycobacteriales; family Pseudonocardiaceae; genus Lentzea; species Lentzea aerocolonigenes_A. The sequence goes on along the minus strand of NZ_JYJG01000402.1, from coordinate 3,997 downwards.
CGATCGCCGGTGACGTCACGGATCCCGCCGTCCTGCCCGCGGTGGTCGCGCAGGTGGAGAAGGAGTTCGGGCGGCTCGACATCGTGCACCTGAACGCGGGGATCGGTGGCGGGCAGACCGGGATCGACGCCCTGGACGTGGCCAGGTACCGGAAGCTCGTCGGGGTCAACGTCGACCACGTGGTCTACGGGTTGTGCGCTGCCGTGCCGGCGTTGCGGCGGGCCGGCGGCGGGAAGATCGTGATCACGTCGTCGCTGGCCGGGTTGGCGGCCATGCCGTCGGATCCGTTGTACACACTGACGAAGCACGCTGTCGTCGGCTACGTGCGGGCCGCGGGGAAGGCGCTGGCCGCTGACGGGATCGTGGTCGCCGCGCTGTGTCCCGGGTTCGTGGACACGTTGCTGCTCGGTGCGGCGAAGGAGGAGTTCGTGGCGATGGAGTTCCCGCTGCTGACCCCGTCGGACATCGCGGACGCCCCGAGGCGGTGATCACGGAGGCCGAGCCGGGGGAGGCGTGGATCATCCAGCCGGGTGGGCAGGCTTCGGCGTACCAGTTCCGCGGGGTGCCTGGAGTGGGTGGTGGGCAGATGCCACCTGATGTGGTGCTCGGCCGCGTTTGACGCCACGGAGATAACCGGATCCGTGTTGTCTCGTTAGGACGTTCAGACGACACGGCGAAAGGAATCCGATGGTGCGGCTGGAGGACGGGACCGAGCTCAACGTGGTGCGGGCGGGCGATCCCGAAGCGCCGGTGACGGTCGTGCTGGCACACGGCTACGCGCTCGACCACCGCAGCTGGCACAAGGTCGTGGCAGCGCTGAGCGAGGAGTTCCAGGTCATCGCCTACGACCACCGCGGGCACGGGAAGTCGGGCGGCGCCACCAAGGAGACGGCGACGATCGAGCAGCTCGGTGACGACCTGGGCGAGCTGATCGAACGAGCGGTGCCGCAGGGCAGCATCGTCATCGCCGGGCACTCGATGGGCGGCATGGCGGCGCTCGCGATGGCCGAGCGCAGGCCGCGCCTGTTCCGGCAGCGGGTGCTCGGGAACGTGTTCGTGTCGACGGCGGCGAGCGGGCGCAGCGAGTCGTCGCTGGCGTGGCCCAAAGCGGTCGGGAAGCTCGTGCGGGAGCTGGAGCGGGCGTTCGGGCCGATCGTGCGGGCGGTGCGGGAGAAGGTCGAGCCGACCAAGACCGCGGGGTTGCGGTGGTGGCTGTTCGGGGACCAGCCTGTGGACGAGGACGTCGAGCTGACGGCGGACATGGTGTGGGGGCAGTGGCCGGAGACGGTCGCGCTGTTCCGGCCCGCCGTCGACCGCTACGACCGCGAGGCCGGGCTGACCGTGGCCAAGGAGAAGGCCGTGGTGGCGGTGGTGGGGGACGAGGACCGCCTGGTGCCCGAGTCGGACGCGGCGAAGTTCGGCGGTACCTCGGTCGTGCTGGCCGACGCCGGACACATGCTGCCGCTGGAGCGGCCCGCCGAGCTCGCGAACCTGATCCGCGAGGTCGCCGCGAAGGCGTGACGCCGGACCACCTGGGAAGGCGGCCCGGCGTCGTGGACCAGGTGGGCTAGACGGGGGAGCGGCGGGCGCGGCCGGGTGGACGTCCGAAGAGCCGCACGTGCTCGCCGACCAGCCAGTCCTTCAGCGGCGCCCACTCCGGGTGGTGGTTGAGCACCAGGAGCCGGTGCATCCACCAGTTCGGGTCGTCGTGGCGGGGGAACGCCGCGAGCCACGCGGCCCGCTCGTCCTCCGACAGGCCCCACAGGTGTGCGAGCTGGCCCTGGGCGTCCGTGTCGAGCGACGCGGTGATCTTGCCGCCCTCGGTGTGCCATTCGGCGCGCAGTTCGCGCAGCACGGCGAGGGCGCGATCGTCGCCTTCGTCCGCGGTGACGACGACTGTGTGGAGGCCCTGCGCCGCGGCTTCGGCGAGCAGGGCTCTGGTGGACGTTTCGTCGTGCGGCAGTGCGCTGTGCGCGACCCCGACTTCATGCGGCACGAGCTCCATGACACCGAATCTGATCACATCGACAACTAGTTCGGAGAATTTTATTCCTTCAGTGTTGACTGAAGGATCACCTTCCCTCGGTTGACACGATCAGTTGCACGGACGTTGTTGTACGACGGACAAGCATCGACACCGCACAACGTTTTCGCACTACAAATGGCGTCGAGAGGAACGGTGAGGGTGTTGTTCAGCAAAGAGGCCTCGGCTCGACGCCGGGGAAGTAGTGCTCCCAGTGTTGATTGGACAGGTGCGCCGTCGTAGTGGCGCACACGCGGGCCGCTGTCGCCTCGACGTCGATGTCCCAGACACGGACGGTGCGGTCCACGCCGGAGGTCACCAGGGTGCGGTTGTCCGGCGCGAAGGCGACACCCCACACCCGTTCCGTGTGACCGTGCAGCACTGCTCGCAACTGGGGGTTGCGAGCATCGCGCACGTCCCACACGCGGATCACGTCGTCGGTCGTGCCGGCCGCGACGAGGGTGCCGTCGGGGGAGAAGGCGAGGCGCTGCAGCGGCCCGCCGTCGTTCGGCAGCGTGCCGAGCCTGCGGGGCTGGGCGGGGTCGCTGATGTCGTAGAGCGCGCCGCTGTTGCCCGAGTTCGCGAACGCCATGACATTGCCGTGGATGACCACGGTCATGACCTCTTCGCGCCCGGCCTGGCCGCCACGGCGGATGGGGTTGAGGTTGTCGTCGGTGTGCAACGCGGGGTACGCGCGGGGCGAGGCCGGGTTGCTGACGTCCCACAGCTGCAGTTCGTGGCGGCCGTTCGCGATGACGAGCGTGCGGTCGTCCCCGGAGAACTCGACCTGCCACACGGTGTAGGTCTTGGGGACGGCGAAGCTGCCCGCCTTCACCGGGTTGGCGGGGTCGGTGACGTTCCACAGGCCGATGACGCCGCTGTCCTCGGAGACGGCGAGCATCTTGCCGTCGTGGCTGAACTTCGCGGCGACGACGGGCTGGCTGCCGGTGACCGCCCGGCTGAGCTCGCGGGGTTTGCCGCGGTCGGTGACGTCCCACAGGACGTTGCCCGCCATGGTCGCCCCGAAGACGACGTCGCGTTCGGGGTGCACGTCGACGGTCAGCGCCTCGTCGTCCGGGGTGAGCTTGGGCAGGGTGGAGATCTCCTGCGCGTGGCGGTCGTCGGGGCGCCACAGCTTGATGGTGCCGTCGGAGGATACGGAGGCGAAGTAGCGGCCGCGCTTGTCGTAGTCGAGCTTCCAGACGGTCCACGTGTGGTGCGCGTAGTTGAGGTTGGCGAGGTCGAGCACGCGGACCTCGGCGTCGGTGGTGGCGGTGACCATCTGCCGGGAGTCGGGACTGAAGGCGACCGACCAGAGGGTGTCGGTGTGGCCGGCCAGCGCCGTGACGGGGCGGAGCTTCGCCGGGTCGCTGACGTCCCAGATCTGGGTGGTCTTGTCGCCGCCGCCGCTCGCGAGGAACTTGCCGTCGGGGGAGAAGGCGATGGTGTGGACGGAGAGGTTGCGGCCGGTGGCGGCGGCGATCCGCACCGGGTTGCGCGGGTCGGTGACGTCCCACAGCAGGACGTCGCCGTTGTCCGCGCCGGTCGCGACGATGCGGCCGTCGGGGTGGAAGGCGACGGCGTCGGACTCGAAGTTGCCGGGGGCGGGGTCGATCGTGGAGAGGTGGTCGCCGGTCGCGAGGTCCCACAGCTTGACCGAGCCGTCCCAGGACGCGGACGCGATCGTGGTGCCCGCGCGGTTGAGCGAGATGCCGTGCACGAGGTTGTCGTGCGCCTGGATGGTCCGCACGAGAGTGGCGGGGCCGGAGATGTCCCAGACCCGGATGGTCTTGTCCTGGCCGCTGCTGACGAGCGTGCGGCCGTCCGGGGTGAACTGGACGGCCTGGACCTGGCCCTCGTGGCCGGTGATGCGGGCCTTCTCGACCGGGCGGCGGGGGTTGGAGACGTCGAAGAGCCGGATGACGCCGTCCCATCCCGCCGCAGCGACGGTGCGGCCGTCCGGGCTGAACGCCA
>NZ_JYJG01000401.1 GCF_000955955.1 Lentzea aerocolonigenes | reverse complement strand
ATGTGTATAAGAGACAGACGTCCCACAGGATCAGCTGCTTGTCGTCGGCGACCGTGGCCATGACTTTGCCGTCCGGGCTGAACAGGGCGAACGCGACGGCGTCCTGGTGCCCGCGCACGAGGGTGACCTGGGGCGCGGCGAACGTGCTGAGCAGGCTGTCACGGGCTACCGGCAGACCCGTGAGGCGGTAGGCGGCGAGGCGGAGCTGGCTCGCGAGACCGGGGTCGCGGTCCTGCAGCCCGTTGGCCTCGGCGATGGCCTTCTGGGCGAGCGCGATGGTGCGTTGCTCGGTGGTCTGCCGTTGCGCGCGCACGGCGAACACGGTCGCTGCGGTGGCCACGAGCAGCAGTGCGGCGAGTAATGCCACGACGCGGCGCAGGGTGGTGGTGCGGCGTTTCTCGGTGGCGAGGTCCTGCTGGGCGGCGGCCTTGCTGGCGTCGAGGAACGCCTGCTCGGCGGCGTTGAGCGCGCCGGGTTCCCTGGTGGCCCAGCCGGTGACCTGGGCGAGCGGGACGCCCCGGTAGAGCGAGCCCGGGTCGCGGTCGTGCGCTTCCCAGTCGGCGGCCGCGGCGGTGAGCCTGCGGTGCACGCGCATGTCCTCGCGTGCCTCGGCGAGCCAGTCCTTGAGGCGCGGCCAGCCGCGGATGACGGCTTCGTGGCTGATCTCGACGCTGGCGTCGTCGACGGTGAGGATGCGCGCGTTGGCGAGATGTTCGACGACCTCGTCCGCCGCGAGCTCTTCTCGCTTGACGCGTCGTTTGGTGTCCTCGGTGCCGTCTCCGGGGTTGACCAGGCGGAGGAACACCTGGCGTGCTTGGGTTTGCTGCTGTTCGTCGAGTCCTGTGTAGGCGTTCTCGGCGGTGTTGGCGATGGCGCGGGCGATGCCGCCGCTCTCGTGGTAGCTGGTGAGCGTCAGGGTGTTGCCGCGTTTTCGTTGCCACGTCTCGAGAAGCGCGTGGCTGACGTGGGGGAGGACGCCGGGTTCGCCGGTGGCGTCCGCGATGAGCCTTGCCACGAGGCCGGTCTCGAGGGCGCAGCCGACCTCGACGGCGGGCTGGGTGATCGCGCGGCGCAGCTCGTCGGTGGTCATCGGGCCGACCAGGACCTGGGCGTCCTCGACGGCGCTGACCAGGTCGGGGTAGCGGGCGCAGTGGCCGTAGAAGTCGGCGCGCACGCCGATGACCGTCTTGTGCGTGCGGCTGGTCAGTTCGGCGATGAACTCGTCGCGGTGGGGGAGGGCGAAGATCTCCTCGAACTGGTCGACGACGAGCAGTTCCTCGGTCCGGGGGAGCGTCTCGTGGGTGCCCGGGGTGATCAGCTCGCCGGCCTTGCGGGCCAGGAGACCGGCCCTGAGCAGCGAGGACTTGCCTGATCCCGACGCGCCGACGACCAGCACGGTGTCGTGGTGCTCCAGTTTGGCCAGCAGTTTGCCGAGGAGCCGTTCCCGTCCGAAGAAGCGGTCGGCGTCCTGCTCGGTGAAGGCCTTCAGTCCGACGTAGGGGGAGTCGGCCTCGGGTTCTTCGCCGTCCTGCTGGCCGATCTCACGCCAGCGCTGCTCCCAGGCCTCCTCGTCGCCACCGCAGGCGCGCACGAACGCCAGCGTCACCGCGAGGGAGGGGAGCCGCTGGCCGCGGGCGGCGTCGGCGAGGGTGCTGGCGGAGTAGTGGCTGAGCCTGCCGAGCTCGCGGTAGCCGGGGGAGCCGGCCTTCTCGCGGAGTTTGCGGAGGTCGAAGGCGAACTGTTCGACGGGCCCGGCGAACGGGTCGAGAGGTCGTTCCGGGCGAGGCATGACGGTGATTCTTCCATCCGGCTTCGGGTCGTCATGCCCTATAGCTTCAGTGTTGACTGAAGTAAATCACCACACGCAACTCGCCTTCTCCCGGCACATACAACGTCTCGAACACCAGGAGGTGAGGGCCCCAGCGCTCGGTGCCGGTGGTGGGAGGCAGGGCGGAGGCGGCGTCGTACCTGGTGGTGAACGTGGGGCCGGCGGTGATGGACAGTTCGAACGCGAGGGCGCTCGCGGTGTGGTCGCCGAGGTCGGCGGCGGCTCGCAGTGACGCTGCGCGGTCGTTCGCGATCTGCTCCCAGTCCGGGTAGTGGGCCAAGGCTCCCGAGCTGAAGGCGAAGCGGACGAGGTTCTGCTCGTCGCCGAGGCCGCAGATCGCCCGGAACCCTTGCGTGCAGGCGAGGACGTCGCTCGCCGGGCTGAGCACGCAGGCCGCGTGCGGTTCGAGGGCTGCGAGCATCTTGAGGACGGCCGGGCGCAGCCGCGGGGGAGCGGGTGGCGTGCAGGTCTGGTCGGCCTTGATCAACCGGTAGAGGTGGACGCGTTCGTTCGCCGTGAGGTCGAGTGCCTCGGCGAGGGAGGTGAGGACCTGGCCGGAGGGGGAGCGGTCGGTGCCGCGTTCGAGGCGCGTGAGGTACTCGACGCTGATGCCCGCGCGGTCGGCGAGCTCGCCTCGCCTGAGTCCTGGCGTGCGGCGGCGGTGCTGGTCCGGTGGTGTGGTGGCTTCGCGGCGGGCGCGCAGGAACCGGCCCAGTGCGTTGTCGGCCATGATCGCGGGAGTTTAGCGGGGCCCTGAGCGGGTCTCCCTGTGTTCGCTCGTCGCGGCGATGCTGTGGATCATGCGATATCGACTGTTCGGGCGGACCGGTCTGCGGGTCTCGGAGTTGTTGCTGGGCACGATGACGTTGCGCGAGAAGGAATCGGCGCGGCGGGTGCTCGACGTGTACGCCGACGCGGGTGGCAACTTCCTCGACACGGCTTCGGCTTACGGGGAGAGCGAGGAGGTTCTCGGTGCGGTGATGCGGCGGCGGGACAGGTTCGTGGTGGCGACGAAGTACTCGTTGTCGCGGGATGCGGACGATCCGAACGCGGGTGGGAATCACCGCAAGAACTTGGTGCTGTCGTTGGAACGGTCGTTGCGTCGCTTGCGGACGGACTATGTGGACGTGCTGTGGGTGCACTTGTGGGACCGCCATACGCCTGCCGAGGAGACCATGCGCGCGTTGGACGATGTGGTGCGTGCGGGGAAGGTGCTGTACGTCGGGGTGTCGGATGCGCCGGCGTGGTTCGTGGCGCGGGCGAACACGTTGGCGGAGTGGCGTGGGTGGACGCCGTTCGCGGGTTTGCAGGTGCCATACAGCCTGCTGCAGCGCGATGTGGAGCGTGAGTTGCTGCCGATGGCTCGTGCGTTGGGGATGAGCGTGGCGGCGTGGGGTCCGTTGGCCGCGGGGAAGCTGTCCGGGG
>NZ_JYJG01000400.1 GCF_000955955.1 Lentzea aerocolonigenes | reverse complement strand
AAGCTGTCCGGGGGCACGCGACGGGCGGGGCAGCTGACCGGGACGGAAGTCGCCGTGGCCGGGGCTGTGCGGGCGGTCGCGGAGGAGTTGGGCGCTACGCCGGCTCAGGTGGCTCTGGCGTGGGTGCGGAACTCGGGGGCGCTGCCGTTGGTGGGCGCGCGGACGCCGGAGCAGATCGCGGACTGCCTGGGCGAGGTGGATCTGCCGCCGGAAGCGGTCGCGCGCCTTTCGGCGGCGGCCCCGTTCGTGAGGGGCTTTCCGGCGGACTTCATCGCGGAGTGCGAGCCTGCCGCGTTCGGGTCGGGCGTTGTCGTCAGGTGATGAGGCCTGGCAACAGCGCGGGCTGGCGCTTGCGGCGCAGCCAGACTTTGCGGGAGCCGTCGCCGTAGAGCAGCGTGCGGGACAGTTCCCAGCCGGCGAACTCGGCGTGGATGGCCAGCTGCGTGGTCGCGGTGCGGCGGGAGATGCCGGGCGGCAGACGCAGCGGCCGGTACTCCCAGTCCCCGTCGATCACCCCTTCGTTCATGGCGAGATCACCTGTATCCCTCCGTTGTCGCCGGACGTCACCGTGACGTGTCCGGATTCCTGGTCGACGCTGACCGTGTTGGGCTGACGCACGGTGGGGAACCGGTACTTCTCTGCCGGTTCGCCGCCGGCGACGTTGAGTCCGACGACCTCGTTGCGCTCGGTGAGCGTGATCCACGCGATGTCGCGCTTGGCGTCGTAGGCGATGCCGTAGGGGCTGCCGGGGACGGGGTAGCGCTGGCGCATGATCAGGGGGTTGACGCTGAAGGCGATGAACTCGCCGCCGCGGGTGTCGACGACGAGCAGCCGGCCGTAGCGGTCGGCGACGGCGTTGGTGGCGCCGTCACCCGCCCTCAGACCGGCTCCTCGGGTTTCGGCGCCCTTGTCGTCCTCGGTCATCTCGAACACCGCGCTGCGCAGCCGGTCGAGTTCGACGTCCTTGCCGTTGACCTGGAACTTCAGCGTGGTGCCGCCGTCTTTGAACTCGCCGCCGGGCGTGATGGTGCCGGGAGGCGTGGCGTTCTGGGCGGGGGAGTGGGCCGGGGTGGCGGCTTCGAGCGTCTCCGCCACTTGCAGCGGATCCTGGGACTTGTCGCTCTGCCCGCACGCGGTCAGCGTGGCGGTGGTCAAGAGCAGAGCAGCGAGCCGGCGCAAGATCGGGTCCTCCTGAGGTAGGTCGTGGTCTTCCAGCATCCACGACGTTCGGTCGGAGGTCACGCAAGGGGTCGGGTGAAACCCCGTTTGGCCGTGTTACGTAATTACCTCTATTGCTTCAGTGCAGCCTGAAATCAAACCTCTCCGAGGCTCACGAACGCAACCCGAACCAAGGTCGTACAAACCACCAAGACGCACCGCGTCGGCGATGGTGAAAGCCGGTTGAAACCGGGTGGCAGGCAGGGTGCTTTCCATGATCCGGTGGGTGGTGCGGGTGGCAGTGGTGCTCGCCGTCGCGGTCGCGGGCTGGTTGTTCTTCGGGCCGACGAAGGTGAACTGGGAGCACTCGTCGGGCGGCCTGATGAGTGAGTACGCGCGTGTGAGGTGCGGAAACGTGTTCACCGAGGGGCCGCACCAGGCGGAGTTCGAGGGTGTGGACGCGCAGTGTCGTGCCGCCGAGCTGCCGAAGCTCCTCGGCGGCGTCGGGTTGCTGGTGCTGGCGGGTGCCGGGGTATGGGTCGGAGCTAGGGCATCGGGCGTTCGGGATACGCCAGCTCGATCGCGCTGACGTCGTCCAGAGCCGCCCTGATCGCGGGTGGCAACGTGAGCTGTTCGGCTTCCAGTGATGCGATCAGCTGGTTCGTGTCGCGTGCGCCCACGACGGGGGCCACGACGCCGGGCCGGTCCCGCACCCAGGCCAGTGCGACGCACAGCGCCGAGGTCCCGAGCCCGTCGGCCGCGGTGGCGACGGCTTGGACGATCCGGGCGGCGCGCTCGTTGCGGTGCTGCTCGACATAGCCCGCGAAGTGCGCTGATGCGCCGCGGGAGTCCGGTGGGGTGCCGTTGCGGTACTTCCCGGTGAGCACGCCACGGCCGAGGGGGGCCCACGGCAGCAGTCCGAGCCCGTGGTGCAACGCCGCCGGTGCGACTTCACGCTCGATCCCGCGCTCCAGCAGCGAGTATTCGACCTGGGTGGAGATGAGGGGGTACGTCGAGGGCGTCATCACGGCCGTCGCGAGCTGCCAGCCGCTGTAGTTCGACACGCCGACGTAGCGGACCTTTCCCGAGGTGACGGCGTGGTCCAGGGCGGACAGTGATTCTTCGACGGGGACGTTCGCGTCCCAGGCGTGCAGCTGCCAGAGGTCGATGTGGTCGACGCCGATGCGTCGCAGGGATCCGTCGAGGGCGTTGAGGAGCGCTCCGCGTGAGGCTCCTCCGCCGAATGGTCCTTCGGAGCGGCGTGCGACGGCTTTGGTGGCGATGACCAGTTCGTCGCGGGGGACGACTTCGCCCAGGAGGCCGCCGAGGATGCGTTCGGACTCGCCGTCGACGTAGACGTCTGCGGTGTCGATGAGGGTGCCGCCGGCGTCGGCGAAGGCCATGAGCTGGGTGGCGGCCTCGTCCGCGTCGGTGTCGCGTCCCCACGTCATCGTGCCCAGTGCCGTTCTGGACACGCGGAGGCCGCTGCGGCCGAGGTATCGCTGTTCCACGTGCGCGATGCTAAGGGGTGATCATCGGCTGAGCCTGGCAATCGGTGTTACTGACCGGTAGGGTCTCGCCCGTGAAGCTCGGATTGAACCTCGGATACTGGGGCGCCGGCAACGACGCCGCGAACCTGGAGCTGGCCAAAGAGGCCGACCGGCTCGGCTTTTCGGTGGTGTGGGCCGCGGAGGCCTACGGCTCCGACGCGCCTACGGTGCTCTCGTGGGTGGCCGCGCAGACCGAACGCATCGACGTCGGCAGCGCGATCTTCCAGATTCCGGCGCGGACGCCGGCGATGGCGGCGATGACGGCGGCGACGCTCGACACCCTCTCCGGTGGCAGGTTCCGGATGGGTCTCGGCGTGTCGGGTCCGCAGGTGTCGGAGGGCTGGCACGGTGTGCGGTTCGACAAGCCTCTGGCGCGCACGCGTGAGTACGTGGAGATCGTGCGGAAGGCTCTCTCGCGCGAGAAGCTGCGGTACGAGGGTGAGCACTACACGCTCCCGTTGCCGGACGGTCCCGGTAAGGCGTTGCAGCTGACCGTGCACCCGGTGCGCGACCAGATCCCGATCTACCTGGCTTCGGTCGGTCCGAAGAACCTGGAGCTCACGGGTGAGATCGCGGACGGCTGGCTGGCGATCTTCTTCTCGCCCGAGTTCTCCGGCGAGTCGCTTGCCAGCGTGAAGGCGGGCCGGGAGAAGGCCGGCAAGACGATGGACGGTTTCGACGTGGTGCCGACCGTGCCGTTGATCGTCGGTGACGACTGGAAGACGTGCGCGGACCCGGTGCGTGCGTACACGGCGCTGTACGTGGGCGGGATGGGTTCGCGTAAGCAGAACTTCTACAACAACCTGATGGTGCGCATGGGTTTCCCGGCTCAGGCCGAGGAGATCCAGGAGAAGTACCTGGCGCGCGACTACGCCGGTGCGATGGCGGCGATTCCGCTGGAGTTCCTGGACGCGACGTCGTTGCTGGGCCCGAAGGAGCGCATAGCAGACCGGATGAAGGCTCTCGCCGCCGCGGGGGTCACCACGCTGTCCATTTCGCCGATGCTGCAAGATCTGGAGCAGGGGATCGCGGGCCTTCGCACCGCGGCCGAGGCTCTGGATCTGGCAGGAGTGGGTAGTTGAGCTGGTTGCAGGCTCTGGTCCTCGGACTGGTCCAAGGACTGACGGAATTCCTGCCGATTTCCAGCAGTGCGCACCTGCGCATCACGTCGACGCTGTTCTTCGGCAACGACGCGGGCGCTTCGTTCACCGCGGTCATCCAGCTGGGTACCGAGGTGGCGGTGCTGATCTACTTCGCCAAGGACATCGGGCGGTTCATCGCCGCCTGGTTCCGCGGCTTGTTCAGCGCGGCGGCGCGCAAGGAGAAGGACTACCGGCTCGCCTGGTACGTGATCATCGGTTCGGTGCCGATCTCGGTTCTGGGTTATCTGCTGAAGGACGAGATCCGGACGTCGGCGCGGAACCTGTGGATCACGGCGACGATGCTGGTGGTGTTCGGTCTGCTGCTGGGTCTGGCGGACCACTTGGCGAAGCACGAGCGTGACGAGCTGCGGATGAAGGACGCGATCGGGATGGGGCTGGCGCAGGCGCTGGCGCTCATCCCGGGCGTGTCCCGTTCCGGTGGCACGCTGACGGCGGGCCTGTTCTTGGGGCTGACGCGTGAGTCGGCGGCGCGGTACTCGTTCCTGCTGGCGATTCCGGCTGTGTTCGGGGCGGGGTTGTTCTCGATCCCGGACGTGCTGGAGCGCTCGGGTGAGGGTGTGCAGGCGTCGGTGCCGCAGATGATCGTGGCGACGATCCTGGCGTTCGTGGTGGGGTACGCGACGATCGCGTGGCTGCTGAAGTACGTGTCGAAGCACTCCTACTCGGCGTTCGTGTGGTACCGGCTGATGCTGGGCCTGGTGCTGATGGGGCTGCTGTCGATGGGGTTGTTGCAGCCGATCTAAGGTGGATGTTGTGGCCACGGTGATTCTGCTTCGACATGCTCGTTCCACCGCCAACGGTTCCGGTGTGCTCGCCGGGCGGTCGTTGGGTGTGGGGTTGGACGAACGCGGGCAGGCGCAGGCCACGGCACTCGTCGGCCGGTTGAAGGACATTCCGGTCGCGGCGGTCGTGTCGTCTCCTCTGCAGCGCTGCGAGGAGACGCTGGCGCCGCTTCTCGCGGATCGTGCGCTGGAGGCTGTCGCGGAGCCGGATGTGTCCGAAGTGGACTACGGCGCGTGGACCGGTAAGGCGTTGAAGGACCTGTTCAACGAGCCTTTGTGGGCGGTGGTGCAGCAGCATCCGTCCGCCGCGGTTTTTCCCGAGGGTGAGGGGCTCGCGCACGTGCAGGCGCGCGCTGTGGCTGCTGTGCGTGCGCATGATGCCCGGATCACCGCTGAGCACGGGCCTGGCGCGGTGTGGGTGCTGTGCTCGCACGGTGATGTGATCAAGGCGGTGCTGGCCGACGCTCTGGGTGTGCACTTGGACGGGTTCCAGCGCATCGTCGTGGATCCGTGCTCGATCTCGGTGGTGCAGTACACGCAGACGCGGCCGTTCGTGTTGCGGGTCAACGACAACGGCGGGGACCTGGCGGGTGTGGTGCCCCAGGCGCCGCCGCAGGAGGAGCCTTCCTCCGACGCTACTGTGGGCGGCGCGACCGGGAGCTGAGGTAGCGCCGCTCCGGCACGCTCAGCGTCAGTTTCGCGGCTTTCTCGTACTCGGCTTTCGCTTGCTCGTGTTCTCCTCGCAGGTCGAGGAGGTGTGCTTTCACGGCGTGCACGCGGTAGTGGTCGAGGTCCAGTGTGGACAGTTCTCGTAGTGCTTGCTGCGGCCCGTGGACCATCGCGACGGCGACGATCCGGTTCAGCGACACCATGGGGCCGGGTGCGGTGACCGTGAGCAGCTCGTAGAGGCCGAGGATCTCGTGCCAGTCGGTGTCCTGCGCGGTCTTGGCGTCGGCGTGCACGGCCGCGATCGCCGCCTGCAGCTGGTACGGGCCGATCTGGGCGGTGTTGAGCGCGTTCTGGATGAGTTCGGTGCCTTCTGCGATGGCTTCTCGGTCCCACTTGCCGCGGTCCTGCTCGGCGAGCGGGATCAGCGCGCCCTGGTCGTCGGTTCGGGCAGGGCGTCTGGCGTCGGTGAGCAGCATCAGCGCCAGCAGGCCGCTCAGTTCGCCGTCGTCGGGTCGTCTGCGGTGGAGTTGGCGGGTCAGGCGGATCGCTTCGGCGGTGAGGTCGACCCTGACGAGGTCGTCGCCGGAGCTGGCGGTCGAGCCTTCGGTGAAGATCAGGTAGAGCACGTGCAGCACTGCTGTCAGGTCTTTGGGCGTGCGGAACTTGGTGCCCTTGATCTTCTGCTTCGCGCGGCTGATCCGTTGTGCCACAGTCGATTCCGGTACCAGGAACGCGCGGGCGATCTCTCCTGTGGTGAGTCCGCCGACCGCCCGGAGCGTGAGGGCGATCTGCGACGCCGTTGTCAGGCTTTCGTGGCAGCACATCGCGAGGATCGTGAGGGTGTCGTCCTGTGCGGGCGCGGGATCGGCCGGGGGAGGCGCGAGCGCGACGACCTTCTCCTCGCGCTGCCGCCGTGCCGTCTCGGACCGGTACTGCTCGATCCACCTTCTCGACGCGGCCGTGATGAGCCAGCCTTTGGGGTTGTCCGGGATGCCCTGCTCCGGCCACTGCTGGGCTGCGCCGAGCAGGGCTTCCTGGACGGCGTCCTCGCAGACGTCGAACTGGCCGTGTCTGCGCACGAGCACGCCGAGGACCTGCGGCGCCAGTTCGCGCAGCAGGTCCTCGACGCGTGGCGTGGTCTTCACATGTCGTCCAGCATGGACATGTCCCAGACGGGCCGGACCTCGATGCCGTCGTTGTGCGCGTCCGGCAGGGTGGCGGCGTGGGCGATGACCTGGTCGATCGTGTCGGCCTCGACCAGGTAGAAGCCGGCCAGGTACTCCTTGGCCTCGGCGAACGGCCCGTCGGTGACCACGACCTCGCCGTCGCGGATGCTCACGCCCTTGCCGGTCTCGGGTCCGGGCAGGCCCTCGCTGACGATCAGCTCCCCGGACGCGCGCAGCTTGTCGCTCAGGTCGTAGTGGTCCTTGCCGAACTGCATCTGCTGCTCGTCGGTGAGCTTGTCCCACGCGGCCCGCGACTTCGGGTTGCTGTAGATGAGGATCAGGTACTTCACTTCCGGCCTCCGCTCTGGGCGTGTGAAAAATCTTCTCACCGCCATGTCGAGACCGCGGGCCGTGCTTCGACATCGGTGTGTCAGCCAACTTCGCACGGAGGTTTCCGAGATGACTCACACACTGGTGCAGGACGAGATCCTCGCTTCGTTCACGGAGCTCGTGGAGGGCATGCGGGACCGCTCGCCCGCCCGCGTCGTGGCCCGGTACGCCGACGACGCGGTGACGTTCACGCTGGCCCCGCCGCTGCGCAACACCGGCCTGGACGCCCGCGACCCGGACGCGGTGGGCGGGTGGATGGCGGGGTTCGACGGCCCGATCACGATCGAGCACCGCGACCTGTCGGTGGCCGTGTCCGGTGACCTGGCGTTCGTGCACGGGTTGCAGCGGCTTGCGGCCGTGCCGGTCGGCTATCCGGAGGGGTTCTCGATGTGGACGCGGATCACCGTGGGGCTGCGCAGGCAGGACGGGCGGTGGCTGATCACGCACGAGCACGTGTCCGTGCCGTTCTACATGGACGGGTCGTTCCTCGCGGCAACAGACCTGGAGCCCTGACCCGGCCGTCGTCGTGCTCGCCGGAGATCGGGCGTTGCCGCGGAAAGGAAATATGCCGGGGCCCGGACCGTGCAGGGGGTGCGGTCCGGGCCCCGGTCTTCGTGGCGGGTCCTTACTTGACGTTCACCGCGGCCCAGGCCCGGTTGACCGCCGCGTACTCGGGCGACGAGGCGCCGTAGAGGTCTGCCGCGGCGGCGAGGGTGCCGGTGCGGGCGGCGGCGTACTTGGTGCTGGAGGTGAACTTGGTGGTCAGCGCGCGGTACCAGATCTTCTCGGCCTTGGCGCGGGTGATGCCGGTGACGGGCTGGCCGTCGGCGGTGGGAGAGTCGTAGGCGACGCCGTTGATCGTCTTCTTGCCGCTGCCCTCGGACAGCAGGTAGAAGAAGTGGTTGGCGATGCCGGACGAGTAGTGCACGTCGACGTTGCCCGCGGAGGAGGACCAGTAGTCGAGGCTGCGGCCGTCCTTGGAGGGCTTGTCCATGTAGCGCAACGGCTTGCCGTCGCCGCGGATGTTGATCGCCTCGCCGATCAGGTAGTCGCCGACGTCTTTGGCGTTGTTCGCGTAGAACTCCGTCGTGGAGCCGAAGATGTCACTGGTGGCCTCGTTGAGGCCGCCGGACTCACCGGAGTAGATCAGGCCCGCGGTCGCGGAGGTGACGCCGTGCGACATCTCGTGGGCCGCGACGTCGAGTGAGGTCAGCGGGTGCTGGTTGCTCGTGCCGTCGCCGTAGGTCATGCAGAAGCACGAGTCGTTCCAGAACGCGTTGCTGTAGTTGTTGCCGTAGTGGACCTTGCTCAGCGCGCCCACACCGTTGTTCTTGATGCCGTTGCGGCCGTGGACGTTCTTGTAGTAGTCCCACGTCTTCGCGGCGCCGAACGCGGCGTCGACGCCCGCGGTGGCCTTGTCGGTGTAGGTGCCGTTGCCCCATTTGTTGTCGGCGTCGGTGAACAACGTGCCGTTGCCCGAGCCGTTGTTCAGGTTGTTGACGGCCTGGTTGCCGCGCGCCGGGTCCTTGAGCTGGAACGTGCTGCCCGACTGGGTCGTGTTCAGGCTGACCGTGCCGCTGAAGGTGGACTGGCCGGTGCCCTCGGCGTTGTGCACGTCGTCGTAGGACAGCAGGGTCTCACCGGTCTTGACGTCGGTGAACGTGTGCAGCTCGCTCGGCGTCTGGTCTTCCTTGACGCTGTGCTTGACCGTCTCCCACGCCAGCACGGGCGCGTGGTCCAGCGCGAACACGACGAGCTTCGAGCCGGCCTGGGCGGCGGCGGGCGCGGAGGTGTCGAGGCCGGCGAGGGAGGCCTCGGTCGCCTTCACGACGCTGGTGAGCTGTCCGGCCTTCTGCGCGACGACCACGTCGCCGCCGATGACCTCGAGTCCGTTGACCGTGCGGTCGAACCGGAAGTGGCTGGTGCCGTCGGCGTCGCGCACGACGTCCTTCGGGACGAGCTGCTCACCGCCGGACAGGCCGAGTGCGGTGGAGATCGTCCCCGCCTGCTCGGCCGCCGAGAACAGCGGGTTCACGGCCTGTTGTGGCGCCGCGTTGGCTCCCAGCGTGCCCGTGGTGGCCAGTGCCGCCGCGGACATCAGGGCAGTGGTGATGCCCAGGGTTTTGCGCTTCATGGAACGCTCCTTGTTCCGGTGCAGGGAGTGATCGCTCCGGCGTTACAGGGGTGCCGGGTCGAACACCGTGGAACAGCCCGGCCGTCGTCGATGACCGGGCGTGGTGATCGTATTGCTCTCAGTGCATGCGACCAGCCACTCCCAGAATGCGAGATTGCTTCACGAATCGAGCAGCTTCGCTGGTCAGGAGATCGGCTTTTGTCCGTATGGTGGAACAAAAGAGCAGCTCAACGGGCGTGGAAACACAACGGAAACTTTTGGCGCCGGACGTGCTTCCGGCCTAGTCCGTTACTCTGTCCGGTGCAGCCCTACCGGCGGGGATCTTGTTTAGAGTTAAACCCGCAAACTGAGACCTGGGTCACAAATCTAGAGGCCCAGACGGGTGACGGCGTTGTCCTCGAGCGGGTTCGCGGTCCGGATGTAGCGGTGCACCGTGCGCGGATTGGTCCACCGGCCCTGCCGCATGATCTCCCGGTCGCTCGCCCCGCCCAGCGCCGCCTGCGTCGCGAACCCCGCCCGCAGCGAATGCCCGCCGAACAGCTCCGGATCCAGCCCCGCCCTGAGGGCGTACCGCTTCACCAGCTCCGCCACAGCACGCCCTGACATCGCCTTCTGCCCGATGCCGCCGTGCCGGTTGATCACCGGGAACAACGCGCCCTGGTGGTGCGTCGGCTCATAGCCGTGGCAGCGGTGCAGGCCGGTCTCGCTGATCTCCTTGTGCTGCAGCGTGTCCGCCCAGTCCGCGAACGCGCACACCGGACACGTCGGCCGCCGGCTGCCGCGGGGAAGCACCACCGACTGCTGATGCCTGCCCGTCTGATCGGTCTTCGTCGTCCCCAGCCGGATCAGCAGCAACGGCTCGTGCGTGCGCGGATCCACATCGACCGTGACGTCCTCGAACTCGATCGCCGCCAGCTCGCTGCGTCGCAACGCGCCCGCGAACCCGACGAGCAGCAGCAGCGCGTCGCGCGCCCTGGCCGGACCTTCCTGCGGGCGTTCGTTCAGCAGCGCTTCCAGGGTGTCGAGCAGCACCGGGCGTTTGCGCCTCGGCTGCTGCTTGCGGGTCCTGCGGATACCCCGCAGCGTCAGCCGCACGACATCGCTGCGCGTCGGACTCGGCAACCCGTTCGCCGCGTGCACCGCCGAGATCGCCGCCGACTTCCGTTCCAGCGTCGACGCCCCGAACGCCGCCGACCCGTCCGGCTTGACCGTGTCCGCCGCGGCCGCCAGGTACACCGCCACGTCCAGCGGATCCGCCGGCAACGCCTGACGCCCCTCCGCCTGACACCAGCCCGCCCACGCGATCCAGTCCGACCGGTACGCGCGCACGGTGTTCGGCGACTGCGCACTGCGCAGATAGTTGCTGAGCGAGGCCGCCTGCTCGTCGTCGAACCTCTCGCGCACCCTCGCGAGCGCGTCGATGTCGATCAGCAC
>NZ_JYJG01000399.1 GCF_000955955.1 Lentzea aerocolonigenes | reverse complement strand
TGTGTATAAGAGACAGGATCAGCACCGAGTGCGACACCCGCACCAGCGCGTGCTGGACGGGTTCGGGCAGGCTCACACCCGCGATGGTAGTCCTCTGATCAACTCCGCCACCTCTCGCGGCGTGAACTCCAGCGCGTTGATCCCCACGCTCACCTCGAAGCTGCACCTGCCCGGATCCGGATTCGACCGCGCGTACAAGAACAGCTTGATCCCGGTTTCCTGGCCCAGGTTCTGCGCGGCCTGCTGCGCTTGTTGTTGCGACATCGGCACATGCACGTGGAACAGGGGAGTCTGCGGGACGGCCGGCGTCGTGTGCGCGAAGCCGTCCTCGTTGATCGCTTCCGCCAGAGCCTGCGCGTGGGCCTTGAACTCCCGCATCCGCGGCAGGTTCTCGTCCATGCCCATCAACGCGATCGCCGCCAACGGCCACGCGTCCACGATCGCCCCGCCCAGCCTGCGCCGCCACACCGCCGCGTGCTCGATCGTCTCGTCGTCGCCCGCCAGCACCGCGCCCCGCACGCCTTCGAGTCCTTTGTAGAGCGACACGTACACCGTGTCGAACAGACCCGCGAGCTCCGGAAGCGTCGCGTCGTAACCGGTCTGCGCCTCCCAGATCCGCGCGCCATCACAGTGCGCGGCCGCCCCGGTGCTTCTCGCCCACCCGGTCTGCTCGGCGAGATCGTCCACCGTCGGCAACTGGCCGCCGATGTCACGCTGCGGCAGCTCGATCACCACCGCGGCGAGCGGCTCCTTGACCGCTTCGAGGTCCGCGGTCGTGAGCAGCGCGTTGCGGTCGCCCACCGGGTGGAACCGCAGCCCGTGCACCGCGCTGTAACCCTGGTTCTCCCACACGTGCAGATGCGACTGCGGATGCCCCGCGAACGCATACCTGTTGCGGCGCTCGGCATGCACCCGCAGCACCGCCTGCTGCGCCATCGTCCCGGACGGGAAGAACAACGCCCTCGGCTTGCCCAGCAGTCCCGCGACCCGCTCCTCCAGTTCCCGCACCGGCCCGTCGGCCGTGGTGTCCGGCGTGACCCGTTCCGCGAGCCTTCGCAGCACCTCGTGCGGCGAGCGGCGCGGACCGGAGTGGTTCGACAGGGAGCGGCGGATGTCCATGCCGCGAGCCTACTTGCTGCAACATAGTTGCAATAGTGTCGTCCTGGTGATCAGGCGGCTGCGCTCAGTCGCGCGTCCAGCTCCGCCTCGTTCGCCACGAACCACAGCTGCCGGCCGCGGTTCGACTCGTACACGAAGTCCCGCAACGCCGTGCTCTGCGCGACGTACGCCGCGATGTCCCCGACGATCACGACCCGGAAGCCGTACTGCTGCAGCTTCTGCACCACCGCGCCCGCGACCTTGGTGCGCAACACGAAGAAGTCCTCCGTCAGCCGCGCCACCGGCAGCACCAGCCACTGCACGTCCTGCCCCCACAACGTGGCCATCAGGTCCACAGCGGACTGCTCGTCCCCGATCACGGGGCCGTCCGGCGCGCACATCAGGACGTTCGCGCCGTGGCGCGTCTGCACAACATCAGGCATAGCCCGGAACCTAGCCGCGGCCGCCGTCCGGTGTCGCGCCGAATTCCGCCCCGCCCGGCGTCGCCGCCGTGTGGATTGGCCTCGTTGCACTCACTGCCGGACAGGTCGACCAGACACGTCGATGTGCGTGTCCTCTCAACGCCGCCCCCTTCCGCACCCCGCGCTCCGCCTTCCTTGCGGGAGGCGGTTGATCATGTTTTCAGGACAACTACTAGACGGTTGATTCCAAGGGCCCGCAGCC
>NZ_JYJG01000398.1 GCF_000955955.1 Lentzea aerocolonigenes | reverse complement strand
TAACCACCGCACCCCGCGTCAGCGGGCAACCTCCCACCACGGGCCGTGCGGCGCCCCGCTCTCGTGCGTGACTCGAAGGTCGCTCGCGGTGACGCCCTGGTCTTCTCGATTCAGGCGTGGCGGGCGTTCGTGTCGAGCGTCGCCTGATCGGCCCAGCAAAAGTTTGGGCGGCGTTCACCGTGTGAGCTGCGCCGCTCGTCGCGTCATCGGAAGTTTCGTCACCGTAAACGCGTTATCCTCGGTACTCGCGAGACCCGAGGAGCGTGGGGTTGAGTCAAGACACCGAACCCGCTGCGACGGTTGTTGGTCAACCGTCGGCAACCAGGCGCGTGCGCGCCCGCCTCGCGCGGCGCATCACCGCCCAACGAGCGGCCCCGGTGAAGCAGGTTCTGGAACCGCTGGCCGCAGTTCACCGTGACCTCCACCCCAAGGCCGATCTGGCGCTTCTGCAGCACGCATATGACGTTGCCGAGGAGAAGCACCGCCCGCAGCGCCGCAAGTCCGGCGACCCGTACATCACCCACCCGCTCGCCGTGGCGACGATCCTCGCCGAGCTGGGCATGGACACCACGACGCTGGTGGCCGCGCTGCTGCACGACACCGTGGAAGACACCGACTACTCGCTCAACCAGCTCAAGGAAGACTTCGGTGAGGAAGTCGCCCGGCTGGTCGACGGCGTCACGAAGCTCGACAAGGTCAAGCTGGGGGCAGCGGCCGAGGCCGAGACCATCCGCAAGATGGTGATCGCGATGGCGAAGGATCCGCGGGTCCTGGTCATCAAGCTGGCCGACCGGCTGCACAACATGCGCACCATGCGGTTCCTGCCGCCGGAGAAGCAGGCCCGCAAGGCCCGCGAGACGCTCGAGGTGCTCGCGCCGCTGGCCCACCGCCTGGGCATGGCGACCGTGAAGTGGGAGCTGGAGGACCTCGCGTTCGCGATCCTGCAGCCCAAGAAGTACGACGAGATCGTGCGGCTGGTCGCCAAGCGCGCCCCGTCCCGCGACACGTATCTGCGCACGGTGGTCCAGGAGCTCAACGGTCAGCTGGAGACCGCGCGGATCGTCGCGAAGGTCGAGGGCAGGCCGAAGCACTACTACTCGATCAACCAGAAGATGATCGTCCGCGGCCGGGACTTCGACGACATCCACGACCTGGTGGGCGTGCGGATCCTGGTCGACGAGGTGCGCGACTGCTACGCGGCGATGGGCGTTGTCCACGCGGCCTGGCAGCCGATGCCCGGACGGTTCAAGGACTACATCGCGCAGCCCAGGTTCGGCGTCTACCAGTCGCTGCACACGACCGTCATCGGTCCCGACGGCAAGCCTCTCGAGGTGCAGATCCGCACCCACGAGATGCACCAGCGGGCCGAGTACGGCATCGCGGCGCACTGGCGGTACAAGGAGACCAAGGGCACGCACAACGGCAAGTCCGTCGAGATCGACGAGATGGCGTGGATGCGCCAGCTCCTCGACTGGCAGCGGGAAGCCGCGGACCCCGGGGAGTTCCTCGAGGGGCTGCGCTGGGACCTCGCCGCGCGCGAGATCTTCGTGTTCACGCCGAAGGGTGACGTGCAGACGCTGCCGACGGGCTCCACGCCGGTCGACTTCGCCTACGCCGTCCACACCGAGGTGGGGCACCGCTGCATCGGCGCCAGGGTCAACGGTCGTCTGGTCGCGCTCGAACGCAAGCTCGAGAACGGCGAGGTCGTCGAGATCTTCACCTCCAAGGCGGAGGGTGCGGGCCCGTCCCGCGACTGGCTGAGCTTCGTCGCGTCACCGCGCGCCAAGGCGAAGATCAAGCAGTGGTTCGCCAAGGAGCGCAAGGAAGAGGCGATCGAGCACGGCAAGGACGCGATCACCAAGGAAGTCCGCCGCGTCGGCCTGCCCATCCAGCGCCTGGTCAGCGTCGACTCGATGCAGGCCCTCGCCAAGGAACTGCACTACCCGGACATGAGCGCGCTGTACGCGGCGGTCGGGGAGGGGCACACCTCCGCCCGCCACGTCGTGCAACGGCTCGTCGCGCAGCTCGGCGGTGTCGAGCACGCCGAGGAGGAACTGGCCGACCGCGCCACCCCGTCCACGGTCACCCGGCGTCGCCCCACCGGCGACGCGGGCGTGATCGTCAAGGACGCGGGCGACGTGTGGGTGAAGCTCGCCCGCTGCTGCACTCCGGTGCCGGGCGACGACATCCTCGGGTTCGTGACGCGCGGTGGCGGTGTGTCCGTGCACCGCACCGACTGCACGAACGCCGACGAGCTGCTGAAGTCGCCGGAACGCCTGCTCGACGTCGAGTGGGCGCCGTCGTCCTCCAGCGTGTTCCTGGTGGCGATCCAGGTGGAGGCGCTCGACCGGCACCGGCTGCTGTCCGATGTCACGAAGGTGCTGGCCGACGAGCGCGTGAACATCCTGTCGGCGTCGGTGACGACGTCGCGGGACCGCGTGGCCGTCAGCCGTTTCTCGTTCGAGATGGGCGACCCGAAGCACCTCGGGCACGTTCTCAAGGCAGTGCGGAGCGTGGAGGGCGTCTACGACGTCTACCGCGTCACCTCAGCCTCGTAGTTGTTGGAGCGTCTGCAAGTACTACCAACTCGCGGTTGGTAGTACTTGCAGACGTCATTTCACCGGCGCGGGATGCGCCAGTTCTGGGCTGCCGTGCCGTTGCACCACCAGATCTGCAGCCGGGTGAAGTTGTCACTCCACCCGTTCCGCACGTCCAGGCACTGGCCCGACTTCACGTTCACGAACGAGCCGCCCTGCACCCGCCACTGCTGCGCGGCGGTGCCGTTGCAGTCCCACAGCTGCACCGCCGTGCCGGGGTCGGTCCAGCCGTTCGTGACGTCCATGCACCGGCCGAGCGCGCGCAGCGAACCGTCCGCGTCGACCTTCCAGTCCTGCGCGCCGGTGCCGTTGCAGTCGTAGAGCCAGATCGCCGTGCCCGGCCACGTGTGTCCGCCGTCGATGTCGATGCACCTGCCCGCGATGCCCTGGAGCCGGTCCGCGGGCCGGGGGAGCACCCACTGCTGGCTGGGACTTCCGCCGCACCCGGCAAGAGACAGCTGCCCACCGGCCGTCAGGCAACGGCCGCCGAGTTGCAGCGTGCCGTCGGCAGCCGCCGTCCAGCGCTGACCCGCGCAGTCCGACAGCACGACGAGGTCACCCTGCGCCGCTAGGCACTTGCCGAGCGCGCGCAGCGTCCCGTCCGGCTCCGCGGTCCAGCGCTGGGCACTGGTCTTGTTGCAGCTCCACAGTCCGACCGGGGTGCCGTTGGCGGAGTTCGCGCTCGCCACGTCCGCGCAGGCGCCGTAGTTGTTCGTCAGCTGGCCGGTGGCGCCGTTCGGGATCCGGAACGCCGGCTGCCCGATGGTGCCCGTGAGCCGGATGTCCCGCGACGACGCGCCGATGGAGACCGTGAACGTGCCGGTGGGCACCCGGAACGTGCGTTCGCCGGTGTCCCAGAGCGCGAACGACTTCCGGTCGATCGTCATCGACACGCGGGTCGAGTTGCCGGGGTCCAGCGTCACCTTGGCGAAGTCGCGCAGCTGCCGCGGCGGTTCACCCGCCGAGCCCGGATACCCGACGTACAGCTGGGGCACGGCCGATCCTCGCCGGGAACCGCTGTTGCGCACGGTGAACGAGACGCTCACCGCCCCGTCCGGTGCCGACGCCAGGTTGAGGCCGCTGTAGGCGAACGTCGTGTAGCCCAGGCCGTAGCCGAACGGGTACATCGGCGCTGTGCCCGTCGCGTCGTACCAGCGGTAACCGACCTTCAGGCCTTCGCTGTACTCGTAGTTGCCCGCCGCACCGGGATACTGCAGGGGTGACTCCATCGGGTCCGAGTCCAGGTCGACCGGGAACGTCACCGGCAGCCGCCCGGAGGGCTCCGCGGTGCCCCACAGGACGTCGACCAACGCGAGTCCGCCCTGTTCACCGGGGTACCAGGCCTCCATCAGCGCCGGCACCGAGTTCCGCCACGGCATGGTCACCGGGCCGCCGGTCTCCACCACGACTATCGTGCGCGGGTTCACCGCGGCGATGGCGCTGACCAGCTCGTTCTGGTTGCCGGGCAGCTCGATGTCCGCCCGGTCCCAGCCCTCGGTCGTGCGGTCTCCGACGACGACCACGGCGACCTGCGCCGCCTGGGCCGCCTGCACCGCGGCCTGGATCTCGGGGTCGGCCCCGGCCGGGGTGAACCAGTCCAGCGAGAGGTTCGAGAAGCCCGCAGACTCGGTGTAGTCGACCTGGACGCGGTGCGGCACGCCGGCTTGCAGCGTGACGGACCCGCTGCGGGTCTCGGTGCCGTGATCACCCCAGTTGTCCACGACGAGGCCGCCGTCGAGGTACAGGCGGCTGCCGTCGTCACTCGTCAGTGCGAACTCGTAGGTCCCGGTGGCCGCGGCCGTGAGCGTGCCGGTCCAGCGGGCCGACCAGTTGTCCGCGTTCACGCCCGGCGCGGGCGATCCGGTCAGCCAGTTGAAGTCGATCACGCTGTCCGTCCTGGACGCCACCGGTGCGCCCTGCAGACCGCTGTTGTTGAAGAAGTCCGCCCGCAGGCCGGTGAGCGCACCGGCGGGCACTGTGAACGGTTCCAGGCGTGCGCCCACGTGATACGACAGCCCGTTGCCGAGCTTGGCGCGCAAGGCGTCCACCGGCTTCACGGTGTGCTGCGGATAGGGCGTCACCCGCGAGCTGCCGTCGCCGCCGGTGTGCGCCACGTCGCCGTAGATCCCGGACAGCGCGACTGTTGTGGTGGCGTTGGTCAGCGGGAGCAAACCGTTGTCGTTCTTCAGCAGCACGGTGCCCGCCGCGGCCTGGGCGCGAGCGAACGCGGCGTGCTCGGCCGGGTCGAACGAGGTCGGCTGCGCCCCGTCGAGCGCCCCGGTGCGCGCCAGCATTCGCAACACGCGCCGGGCACGCTCGTCCAGCACGGACTTGACGAGCTCACCCGACCGCACGGCACCGGGTAGTCCCGCGTAGTAGGTGGAGCCGCCGAACTCCTGGTCCAGTCCGGCGAGCGCCGACCGCACACCGGAGTGCGTCGCCGGGTAGTCGGAACCGACCACGCCGGAGAAGCCCCACTGGTCGGCCAGCACGTCGTTCAGCAGAGGGAAGTGCTCGCACGCGAACGAGTGGCCGACCTGGTTGTAGGCGCACATCGCCGACCACGCGCCGCCCTGCTTCACCGTCGTCTCGAACGCGGGCAGGTAGATCTCGCGCAGCGTCCGGTCGTCCACATTGGAGCTCGACGCGGTGCGGGCGTTCTCCTGGTTGTTGGCGGCGTAGTGCTTCACCTGAGCCGCGACACCCTGACCCTGCACGCCCGCGACGAAGCTCGCGCCCAGCTGACCCGACAGGTACGGGTCCTCGCCGTAGGTCTCGAAGTTGCGGCCGCCCTGCGGCACCCGCACTATGTTGATCATCGGTGCGTAGAGCACGTGGTACCCGCGTGCTCTGGTCTCCTTGCCCATGAGCGCGCCGGCCTGGCCGGCGAGGGCGCGGTCGAACGTCGAGGCCATCGCGACGGGCGCGGGGAAAGCCGTTGCCGGCTGCCCGTCCCGCACGCCTGCCGGGCCGTCGGTGAGGCGCATCGGGGGGATGCCGAGACGGGGGACACCGCCGACGTACCCGACCTCGTTGTGCCCGATCGGCGCGGAGATCCCGCGCAGGAGGGTGACCTCTTCGTCGATGGTCATCTGTTCCAGCAGGCCGTTCACCCGTTGCTCCAACGAGACCGGGGCCGCTTGTGTAGTGGTCGCCGTGGCGGTGGAAACCGCGCTGGACAGGAGGACTGCGATGGCGGCGATCCTGATCGAGGCCGCGCTTCGCCCAATGTGGACGGTCATTGTCCATCTCCCCTCGCACCAGGGGGAGAGTCTGCGCGCGCGACTCGCCTTTCTTGATCTCTGATGAATGTAAGTGTCCAGAGGATGTAATGCCAGCAGCCGTACGACTGACACCTAAAAGAACGGAGTATCAGCCGAACGGGGAGATACACCCATGGCGCGAGTTCTGAACGTCGTGGCACACCACGACGACGATCTGCTCTTCCTCAGCCCCACCCTCATGAAGGACCTGCGCGACGGGAACACGGTGCGCACCGTGTTCCTCGTCGCGTCGGACTACCACACCTACCCGACCTACATGCAGGAGCGGGAGCTCGGTGTGCGCGAGGCCTACGCGGCGGCCGCCGGGCTGTCGGCCGTCCCGTGGCGCTCGTACGCGTACGGGGCGGGCAACCTCTCGGCGACGCTCTGGACGCTCGGCAACCGGGTGTCGATCCTGGAGAACCGTTTTCCGGACGGCTCCACCCCGCCGGAGAACCGGTTGTGGTTCCTCTACGCGCGCAACCAGACGCTCACCGGGCGGCCGCTGGACTTCACCGCCGCCCAGACCCCCGACCGGGCCGCGGTGATCGCGTTCCTGCGCGCGGTGATCGCGGACTTCCAGCCGGACATCATCAGGACCACGGACCCGACGGCCGATCTGCAGCTGCAGGAGACACCCTCGCAACCGCTCGAAGGCATCTACTTCCACCGCGACCACGTCGCGGCGGCACGGCTGGTGCAGACCGCGATGCTCAACGTCTCTCCCGTCCCGCAGATCGTCTACTACCGCGACTACACGATTCGCGACGCGGCCGGGAACCAGACCGCGGCGGACACGACGTTCAAGCGCAACACGTTCCGCACCTACGCGGTGCACGACGTCGACATCTGCCCGAACGGCGGGGTGAACTGCCCACCGGCCGGCGGGTTCTACGACGACCTGATGAACAAGCAGTACCTCGCGGACGCGACGTGGTTCGGAGACCAGGCGATCCCGTTGCCCGAGGACGACCCCACCAAGCCGTGGCCCGTGCTCGGCCAGTTCTTCAACGTCCGCAACCGGGGCACGAACCTCGAACTGGCCGTGAACAACGCGTCCACCGCGGACCTGGAGCCGATCATCGGCTGGCCGCACAGCGGCACCGCGAACCAGCGGTGGCAGTTCCAGGCGAACCCGCAGGGCTGGGAGCTCGTCGCGAGCCACTCCGGCAAGTCGTTCGACCTGCCGGAGTCGAGCCAGAGTCCCGGAGTGCAGCTGATCCAGTTCACCCGCACCGGCGCGGTGAACCAGACCGTGCGGCTGCGCGGCTCCACGGCCGCGGGCTGGCGGCTGCTCTTCGCCCACTCCGGACTCGCCGTCGCGGTGCAGGGGAGCGGCAACGGCGCGCCGATCGTGCAGCAGACGTTCACCGGCGCGGCGAACCAGCTGTGGGACCTCGTGCCGGCCTAGGACACGCCCAGCGCACGAGAACGGCCCCCGGAGTCGCTCCGGGGGCCGTCCGTCGTGCGTGCGGAGTTAGTTCGCGACCAGCGCGGACTTGATGTCGACCGGGGTCTTCGGCTTGCCGTCACCCTGGCCGGGCTGCTGCGAGATCGTGCCGGTCTTCGCGACCTCGTCGATCTTCTTCAGCGAGTCCTCGTCGACCGTGCCGAAGATCGTGTACTTCGGCTGCAGGTTCGAGCCGTCGCCGTAGACGATGAAGAACTGCGAGCCGTTCGTGTCCGGGCCCGAGTTCGCCATGGCGAGCACGCCGCGGCCGTAGGTGAGCTCCGGGTAGACCTCGTCCTTGAACGAGTAGCCGGGGCCGCCCATGCCGTTGCCGCCGGGGTCGCCGCACTGCAGGACCTGGATGCCCGTGACCACGAGGCGGTGGCACGTGGTGTTGTCGAAGTACTTCTGCTTGGCCAGCGAGACGAAGTTGTTGACCGTGCAGGGGGCCAGCGACTTGTCGAGGGTGAACTTCAGGTCACCGATCGAGGTGCCGAGCGTGAGGCCGACCGTGCCGGTGGCGGGCTGCTCGCCGTTGGCGGGCGGCGTGTTCTCCTTGGCCGCCGGCTCCTGGCCCTTCGTGTATTCACAGTTCACCTTTTCCGGGAGCGCCTGAGGCCGCTTCGGAATCTGGTGCAGGGCGGTGGGGATGTTCTCCGCCTTGTCCACCGCTTCGTTCTGAGGAGTCTCGGACGCGGCGGCGTCGCCGTTACCGAAGTCGTGGGTCGCGAGCCACCACACACCACCTCCGACGAGCGCAACAACGACAACCGTCGAGACGACGGCGATGATGCGACGCTTCTTGGCCCGCTCATGGCGGTAGACCATCTGACGCTCAAGCTTGCGCTTGGCTGCCGCGCGTCGCTGCTCGTTGGTGGGCACGTGCTCCCTCCCCAGGGACTCAGTGCGAAAAGGGCGGACGGACGGGGAGTCTAGGGCCTGGGCATATGAGCTTTGTGTGGTGGTTAGGCTGTCGTTAGAACAGGGAGGTCATTTCGTGCTCGTGATCGGGTTCCCCACTGGTGCGCTCCAGGCGAACTGCTTCGTCCTGGCGACCGGTGAGGGCGAGCCCTGCGTGATCATCGATCCCGGTCAGGACGCGGTCGAGCCGATCGAGCAGGCCTTGCGCAAGCACCGTCTCGCGCCTGTCGCCGTGCTGCTCACGCACGGGCACTTCGACCACACCTTCTCCGTCGCGCCGGTCTGCGACGGCAACGACATCCCCGCGTACATCCACCCGGACGACGTCGAGATGCTCGCCGACCCGCTCAAGGGCGTCAGCCGCGAGTCGGCCGCGTTCTTCGGCGGCAACCTGGAGATGCGCGAGCCGTCCGAGGTCCGCTCGCTGGACGACGGGCTGGATCTCGACCTCGCCGGGCTGAAGATCACCGTCGACCACACGCCGGGCCATACCGGCGGGTCGGTGATGTTCCGCTCCGGCGCGCAGGAAGGGGGTCGCCTGGTGATCTCGGGTGACACGCTCTTCGCCGGTTCCATCGGACGCACCGACCTGCCTGGCGGCGACCACTCGCGCATGCTGTCGTCTCTGCAGAGCAAGGTGCTGAC
The DNA here is from genome assembly GCF_000955955.1 of Lentzea aerocolonigenes. Lineage (GTDB taxonomy): Bacteria > Actinomycetota > Actinomycetes > Mycobacteriales > Pseudonocardiaceae > Lentzea > Lentzea aerocolonigenes_A. Next base: position 2,094 of record NZ_JYJG01000398.1, on the reverse strand, counting down.
CTTGCCCGACGACACGGTGGTGCTGCCCGGCCACGGCCCGACGACGACCATTGGCCGCGAGCGTGCGACGAACCCCTACCTGGTTGGGTTGGATGCTCCGGCGGCCCCGCACCGAGGACTTTGAGAGACGTGTTTTCCGCACCCAGAGGCGTTCCTGACTACATCCCGCCGACGTCTGCCGCTTTCGTGCACGTTCGGTCAACTCTGACCCGAGCTGCCGAGCTGGCGGGCTACGGCTACGTCGAGCTGCCCGTCTTCGAGGACACGGCGCTGTTCGCGCGCGGTGTCGGCGAGTCGACCGACGTCGTGTCGAAGGAGATGTACACCTTCCTCGACCGCGGCGACCGGTCCATCACGCTGCGCCCCGAGGGCACCGCGGGCGTGATGCGGGCCGTGATCGAGCACAGCCTCGACCGCGGGCAGCTGCCGGTGAAGCTCTACTACGCGGGCCAGTTCTTCCGCGCCGAGGCCCCGCAGGCCGGCCGATACCGGCAGTTCCACCAGGTCGGCATCGAGGCGATCGGCGTGGACGACCCGGCTCTGGACGCCGAGGTCATCGCGGTCGGCGACGCCGGGTTCCGCGCGCTGGGTCTCACCGGGTACCGGCTGGAGATCACCTCGCTGGGCGACTCGAACTGCCGCCCTGCCTACCGCGAGCTGCTGCAGGCGTTCCTGGCGAAGCTGCCGCTCGACGAGGCGACCCGTCAGCGCGCCGAGCTGAACCCGCTGCGGGTGCTCGACGACAAGCGGCCGGAGGTGCGGGCTCTCGTAGCCGACGCGCCGCTGATGGTGGACCACCTGTGTGACGCGTGCCGTGAGCACTACGAGCTGGTCAAGGCGTACCTGACCGAGCTGGGCGTGAAGTTCGTCGAGAACCCGCGCATGGTCCGCGGCCTCGACTACTACACGAAGACGACGTTCGAGTTCGTCCACGACGGGCTGGGCGCGCAGTCGGGCATCGGCGGCGGTGGCCGGTACGACGGCCTGATGGCGCAGCTCGGCGGTCAGGAGCTGTCCGGTGTGGGCTTCGGCCTCGGCGTCGACCGCGCTCTGCTCGCTGCTCAGGCCGAGGGAGTGCTGCCGGAGTTCAGCCGCGTCGACGTCATCGGCGTGCCGCTGGGCGAGGCAGCGCGGGCCAGGCTCGTGGCGATCGCCGGCGAGCTGCGTGCCGCGGGTGTGCGCACGGACCTGGTGTACGGAGGCAAGTCGATGAAGGCGGGCTTCAAGGTCGCGGACCGCTCGGGCGCTCGGGTTGCGCTGGTGCTCGGTGAGCGCGACCTGGAGTCCGGGCAGATCGGCATCAAGACCCTGGCCACGGGCGAGCAGGTCTCCGTGGCGCTGACCGACGTGGTCGAGGCGGTGCGGAAGGCGCTGTGAGCCCAGAGGAGAAGAGCGCGGGCGGCAAGAGCCCGGGCGAGAAGCTCGTGCTCGATCTGCTGGACAAGGCGACGGTCCGCAAGCGTGCGCGCATGGTCGCGATCGGCGGCATCATGGTCGCCCTCGCGTTCGGCGCGATCGTGGGCCTGATCGGCGGGCGGTGGCCGGGTGTCATCGCCGCGCTGATCGTCGCCGTGCCGGTGGTGCTGCTGGCGATGTCCGAGGCACGCCGCACGGTGTGGCTGGAGGGCACGCGCGTCAACGTGCGCGCCTTCGGGACTCGCACGGTCGACCTGACCACCGCCGACACGCTGGACCTGCTGGTCACGGACCTGCGCGGTGCCCGGACCGTCGGCCTGTTCGTGCGCGGCGGCAAGAAGGCGATCAACATCGCGCTGTCGATGTACGCCGGCACCGGTGGCCGTGAGCTGGGCATCTACCAGCTGCGCAGGCTCGCCGACTCGCTGGCGTCCCGTGGTGACACGCCCGGGCTGGTGTTCTCCGAGCTGCTGGTGGCCCAGTTGCGGGCCGAGGCGCGCGGACTGGCCGCGGCCGACCGTCCGCTGTACCGGCTGGGGTCGCTGGCTCCGTCCGGCCGGATGGCGCAGAAGCTCCATCCGGACGCGGTCTCGAAGTTCGTGACCTCGCTCGACTAACCCCCGTTTTGGGATGAAGGGAACCTTCATCCACGTGAGGTGGATGAAGGTTCCCTTCATC
>NZ_JYJG01000397.1 GCF_000955955.1 Lentzea aerocolonigenes | reverse complement strand
TGGATGAAGGTTCCCTTCATCGAGCTAAGTGCCCCAGAGGCCGGACGGCGGGGCGGGGGAGAGGGTCGCGGTCTCGTCGGTCGTGACCGGTGCGCCACCGATGAACTTCGTCAGCCCCGTGCCGTGCTCGACGCGGCCGGGGAACGGATCGCCCGCGGTGGCGCGCATCAGCTGCTGCATCGGCAAGCCGGTGTGCGACGCGAAGATCACGAAGTTGCCGAACCGGCGGCCGCGGAACACGCCGGGCTCGGCCAGCACGCAGACGTGCTCGAACACCGAGCGCACGGTCGCGCACTGGGCACGCGCGAACTGCAGGCCGTTGCCGTCGCCGATGTTCGCCGCGTAGACGCCGTCCTCGGCGAGCGCTGCCGAGGCCTGCCGCACGAACTCGACCGACGTGAGGTGTGCGGGAGTCCTGGCGCCCGCGAAGCAGTCCGTGACGATCAGGTCGAACGATGCGGGGCGCGCCTTGACGAGCACCGCCCGCGCGTCGCCCGTGGTGATCCGCACGCCTTTGGGCGGCGGCAGTTCGCGGCGCACGAACGCGATCAGGCCGGCGTCGATCTCGGCGACCTGTTGAGACGATCGAGGCACGGTCGCGGACACGTAACGCGCTAGCGTGAGCGCGCCACCACCCAGGTGCAGCACGCGGGAAGGCGCCACCAGATCGATCAGATGGCCGAGCCGGCGGACGTACTCGAACTCCAGGTAGGTCGGGTCGTCCAGGTCCACATGAGACTGTGGGGTCCCGTTGACGCGCAACGTCCACGAGTTCCTGCCGCCCAGGTCGGGCACCAGTTCGGCCGTGCCGGAGTCGATCGACTCGGTGATCGCCTCGGTGTCGGGCCGTTGTCTTCCCACTGCTCTATTGTCTCATCGCGTGTCTCAGCCCAGAGGAGGACCTAAGTGCAGGTTATCGCGAACATCCTGATCGCCTTGGTGGCGTTGATCCACATCTACATCGTGGTGCTGGAGATGTTCCTCTGGACGACACCGCGCGGTCAGAAGGCGTTCGGCCTCACGCCGGAGTTCGCCGAGGCCTCCAAGGCGCTCGCCGCGAACCAGGGCCTCTACAACGGCTTCCTCGCCGCCGGCCTGATCTACGCGCTGATCCGCCAGGACTTCGGCGCGTCCGTGCTGTTCACGGTGTTCGTGATCGTCGCGGGCATCTACGGCACGTTCACGGCGAGCCGGAAGATCTTCTTCGTGCAGGTGGTGCCTGGCGTGCTGGCGCTGCTCTTCGTGCTGCTCGCTCACTAGGGCGTTCCCACGGCCCCTTGTCGGGGTCGTAGCCGGTGAAGAGGTCGCCCTCGATGCGCGCGGGCCGCGGTTTCGGCTGTGATTTCGGCTGCGGCTTCGCGCGCTTCACGGTCTTGGTCTCGGGTTCCGGCTCCGGCTCGGGTTCGTGAACGGCCGGGGCGACCTCCTGGCGCACCGCGACGAGCGCGGCCAGAGCCGTGGTCACCGGGATCGCCGCCACCAGGCCGATGCTGCCGACGAGCGTGCGGACGATCTCCTGCGCGATCTGCTGCGCGGTCAGGATCTCGCCCATCGACCGCCCGGCCAGCGAGATCGCCAGCAGCAACGGCAGTGCGGCGCCCGCGTAGGCCATCACGAGGGTGTTGACCACGGACGACATGTGGTCGCGCCCGATCCGCGAGCCCGCCGCGAACAGCTCGCGCCAGGTCAGCTTGTCGTTGGCGCGCCGCAGTTCCCACACCGCGCTGGTCTGCGTCACGGTCACGTCGTCGAGCACGCCCAGCGCGCCGATCAGCGTGCCCGCGAGCAGCAGGCCACGCGTGTCGATGTCGGTGCCGAGCACCGTGACGAGGTTGATCGTGTCCTCGTCGAGCCCGGTCAGTGACGCCAAAGCGGAGAACAACGCGCCCAGCACGCCGATCAGCGAGAGGCTGACCAGCGTTCCCAGCACGGCGGTCGAGGTTCTCGCCGATATGCCGTGCGTGAGGTAGAGCACCACGAACATGATCAGTCCGGCGCCCACGACCGCCACCAGCAGCGGGCTCTTGCCGGCCAGGATCGACGGCATCACGAACAGCACCAGCACCACGAAGCTCAGCAGCAACGCACCCAGTGCCGCGAACCCCTGCCATCGGCCGAGCAGCAGCACGGCCGCCGCGAACAGCACGGCCAGGACCACGAGTGACCAGCCGCGCTGGAAGTCGACGATCTGGTACGACTCCGCGGCTTGTGGCTGGCTGCCCGAATAGGACAGCACGACCTCGTCGCCGAGCTGGAAGTGCGGCGCGCCGGGGCCGTGCGGGCTCGGGATGGTGATGCTCTGGCCGTTCGCGTCGCCGTCGGTCATCCGCACGGTCACCGCGATGCACTTCTCGCCGCAGTTCTCCGCCACACCCGTGACGACCGCGGCGACCGGCTTCTGGTGCAGTCCGATGGCCGCGCCGGTCTTCTGCTCGTGCCCGAACGGGTAGAGCAGTGCCGCGCCGACGAGCGTGGCCAGCGCCAACGGCACCAGCAGCCACATCAGCAACGTGCGCACGCGCTCCGATGCGGGTTCTTCCAGCGCGTGGCTATGCCCGTGACCGTGACCCACGAGCAACATCCTGCCTCATCAGGTGTTCGACGGCCGTTGTGGCCGCCGCGAACCTGTTCTCGGTCAGCTTCAGCCACGGGACACCGCGCTTGGTGAGCTCGCGTTCGAACAGGCCGGTCATCCACTCGCGCAGGTGTTCGCCGTCGCGCCAGCCGTCCTGTTCGAACGGAACGCCTTCGTGGTCGGTCAGCAGGTACAGATCCGGCGACGTGCCGGTGAAGATCGATGGACGGAAGCCGAGATAGCGCTCTCCCCAGACCGTCGCGGCGAACGCGTCGTTGTCCGCGATGACCAACGGCGCCGTTTCGTGCGTTATGCGGCGTTCCTGTTCATGGGCGACATCTTCGAAGTCGCCCAGCGTCCACACCAGACTGTCCACGGTGGCCGTCGCGTCGAATGCTCTAGCTGACTGCAGCTTGAGCTCGGTGTGTTCGCGGCCGTACTCCGGGATCCACGGCGCTCCGAAGTGGCCGGACAGCTGCTTCGACAGTGTCGTCGTGCCGGTGCTCTCGGCGCCGACGACCACGACCTTCCAGCCGAGGCCGCGCTGGGTGGCGGGCGCGAGGTGGTGCCAGTTCGCGATCGGGTCGGTGCGGACCGCCGTGCCGGAGACGGGGTGCGTGAACCGGTCGAGGTCGACGAGCACGTGCTGCGCGCCGAGCCGCCTGGCCAGTTCGTCGCCGTACTTCTCGCTCGAGAACACGACGTCGACAGGGGCACGGGACGGTTCACCGTCCGCGATCGCACGCCTGGCGAGGACCGCGCGCGTCAGTTCGACGTGCAGGTTCCAGATCTCGTCGGAGTCGAAGTCCACGGGATGGTCGTCGAGGTCGCCGATGATCCGCACGCCGGGGGTGTCGCGGTGGGTCTCGGTCAGCCAGCGCACCCGGTGTTCTAGCGGGATCAGCTCATCGGATGCCCCGAGCACGGTGACCGTCGTCCGTGAGCTGCGAGCGGCTGCCGTCTCGATCAGGTGGTGGTGGCCGTTGTGAGGTGGGTAGAACTTGCCCAGCACCAGGGCGTGTTCGAACTTCATACGCGCACCACGTCCCGCGTCCACGAGCGCAGGCCAATCACGCAGAGCACCATGAACCCCACGTACAACACCGCTGTCAGGTAGAGGTCCTTGTAGGCGTAGAGCGGCACGTAGATCACGTCCGCGGCGATCCACAGCCACCAGCACTCGACCTTCTTGCGCGCTTGCCCCCACGTGGCGAGCAGCGACAACACCGTGGTGACCGAGTCCCAGAACGGCACGGTCGACTCGGTGAAGCTCACCAGGACCCAGTGCAGCAGACCGGTTCCGACGACGCCGGCGACCGCGAGCCAGATCCACTGCTGGGACGTCGTGCGGGAGACGGGCAGCGCGCTGTGCTGGTCACCGCCGCGCAGCCACGCCCACCAGCCGTACAGCGCCAGCGCGATGTAGACGATCTGCAGGCCGGAGTCCGCGTACAGGCCGCTGGTCCAGAACAGTGCGAGGAACGCCATGTTGTTGGCGATGCCGATGGGCCAGTTCCAGTGGTTCTGGCGCGCGACCAGCCACACGCACAGTGCGCCCGTGACGAAGCCTGCAACCTCAATGGGTGACACGCGCTCTCCTTGACCGATGTTCGAACATGTGTTCGAATCGATGGTGTGCGATGGGACGGACAGAAACTCGAGGCAGAGCCGCAGCAGGCACTACCGGGGCTACCGGGACTGGTGCGCAGCGTACGAACTCCTGAGTTCGCGGACGTGGTGTTCCACGAGGTCCGCGCCAAATCCGTGCTCAACGGAGTTCCTGGGTCGTCGCTGCCCTTCTCCTGGACGGTGAACCCGTATCGGGGCTGCTCACACGCCTGCACCTACTGCATGGACGGTGACACCCCGATCCTGATGGGCAACGGCCGCACCAAGCCGTTGTCCGAACTGCGGGCCGGCGACGAGATCTACGGCACCGAACTGGTCGGCAACTATCGCCGCTACAAGCTGACCACCGTGCTGGCGCACTGGGAGACGCGCAAGCTCGCGTACCGGCTGACGCTGGAGGACGGCACGTCGGTCGTCGCGTCCGGTGACCACCGCTTCCTGACCGACCGCGGCTGGAAGCACGTGACGGGCGAAACGGCCGGCACCGGGCGTCGTCCGCACCTCACGACCGGCAACAAGCTGATGGGCACGGGGGCTTTCGTCGAGCAGCCCGACGTGACCGACGACTACCGGCGCGGGTATCTGCGCGGGATGGTCGACGACGAGAACGAGTTCCGGATCCCCTTGGCCGACATAGAGGCCATGGACCGCACACAGGAGTATCTCGACTACTTCGGTGTGCGAGAAGGGAGGGGATTTCTGCACCAAGTGCGCGAGCTCGCGCACTGGCAGATAGCCCCGAACCCGGACTGGCTCAAGGGATTCCTGGCCGGTGCGTTCGACTACCTGGGGACCTGCTCGCGCAGCATCCTGCGGATGTCGACGCGCAACGCGGTCGTGCTCGAAGCGATCTGCTTGGCGCTCAAGCACTTCCACTTCGACTTCGCGATCGAGGAGCTGAAGCGCCGTCGTGGCGTGCGGGTCGTGCGACTGCGCGGCGGCCTGCGGGAGAACCTGCGCTTCTTCCACACCGTCGACCCGGCGATCACCCGCAAACGCGACATCGACGGCGTGGCGATCAAGTCGCAGCAGCCGCTGGGCGTCGTGTCCGTCGAGCCGCTCGGCGAAATGACGCTGTACGACATCACGACCGGCACTTCGGACTTCATCGCGAACGGTGTGGTGTCGCACAACTGCTTCGCCCGCAAGACGCATTCGTACCTGGATCTGGACACCGGGCACGACTTCGACACCCAGCTGATCGTCAAGGTCAACGCGGGGGAGGTGCTGTCGCGGCAGTTGCGGTCGGCGAAGTGGAAGCAGGAGCACGTCGCGCTGGGCACCAACACCGACCCGTACCAGCGGGCGGAGGGGCGGTACGCCTTGATGCCAGGGATCATCGAAGCGCTGACCGCCTCCCGCACCCCCTTCTCGATCCTGACGAAGGGGACCGTGCTGGCCAGGGATCTGCCGCTGTTGGCTGCCGCGGCCGAGGTCGTGCCGGTGGGGATCGGGATTTCGCTGGCGTTGATGGACCGCGATCTGCACAAGTCTCTCGAACCCGGCACACCTACCCCGGCTGCCCGGCTGGAGCTGGTGCGAAAGGTGCGCGAGGCCGGCTTGCCGTGCGGGGTGTTCATCGCGCCGGTGCTGCCCGAGCTGACGGATTCCGTTGAGCAGCTCGATTTTCTCCTGGAGCAGATCGCGGAGGCTGGGGCTACCGGGGTGACGGTGCTGCCGTTGCACCTGCGGCCTGGGGCCCGGGAGTGGTTCGCGGCCTGGTTGAAGCGTGAGCACCCGGATCTCGTGGAGACGTACCGGTATCTGTACGGAAACGGGTCCTATGTGGACAAGCGGTATCGCGAACGGTTGCGGGCGCGCGTGGTTCCGCTGATCGAGAAGCACGGCCTGGCGCCGCGCGGGCGGTCCACCGACGCCGTCACCGGTGTACCCGGCGACGACGACGGCGTGTGGCCCGACGGGTCCTTGCCGGTGGGTGTGCCGGCTCAGCGCGTCGACCAGGAACAGCTCACCTTGCTTTGATTCGTGAACGCGGTCGGCACCCTCTTCCCCAGGGTGTCCTTCACCGCTCGTGGGCGCCGATGTCGTGCGCCTTGCCCTGAGGCCGCGGGTTGCCCTCGATGTCGAACGCCGGTGCTCCCTCCGCCGAGCCCGCGTCGACCGTGTCCGGCCCCTCCGCGCCGACGTGATTGTGATCGGCCTTGAACGCCTCGTGGCTCGTTGCGCGCTCGAAGATGTTGTTGCGCAGGATGTTCGTTCCGGCGTACTTGTCGCCGCCGAACCAGATCGAGCCCTTCTTGTTGCCGTAGAACGTGTTGTTGATGATCTGCACGTTGCTGACCGTTCCGGTCGACTGCACCCAGATGCTCAGGCCGGCCTGCGCGTTGCCGTACGAGATGTTGTTGTACACCTTGACGTTGTCGAGAACGCGGTTCTCGGCGTAGTCCTCGACGGCCAGTGCGATGCCGGACTTGGTCTCGTTCTTCGTGCCGCTGCTGATGTTGTTGTAGACCTCGACGTGCGTGGCCGAGTCGACGTAGATGTTGGGGCCGCGGTTGTTGCTCATGATGTTGTCGTGGATCTTCACGCGGGCGTTCTCGGTGTACTTGACGTCGATGCCCTCTTCGCCGTTGTCGTGCACGTTGCAGTGGCGGACCTCGACGTCGCGCGAGCCGTGCCCGATGGACATGGCCTCGTGGTCGGCCTTGGTGCCGCGCGCGTTCGTGCCGGTGATCTCGCAGCCGTCGATCAGGACGTTGGACGTGTTGAGCAGCACCAGGCCGCCGTCCTGCGAGCCGTTGATCTTCAGGTTCCGGAACGTCAGGTTGTTCCGGCCGTCCGCGTACGCGCCGAAGCGGTCGGAGCCCTGGAAGGTCAGGTTCTCGAAGGTCAGGTTGCCGGCGTTGATGGTGAGTTTCGGCGTGATGGTGACGTTTCCGTTGCCGCGGAACGTGATGCCGTCGCGTTTGACCGTGAGACCGCCCGCGTAGGTGCCTTGGGTGATCTCGACGGTGTCGCCGGGTTGTGCCGCGTTGGCCGCTGCCTGGGGTGTCGCGTACTGGCCGCCTGGCCCGACCGTCAGCGTTCTGTCCTGTGGTGCGGACAGGACGGCGGCGACGAGGGCGAGGGTCACTGCGAACAAGGGTTCCTCCCTGGGTGTCGACGTGCAGGTTGCTGTCGACACCCGGGGACCGGTCCCTAAGCCCAGCCGCCCTGGACCATCGTCTGGAACTTCCACTCGCCGTCGACCTTGGTGAGGAGGTCGCCGTAGCGGACGGTCATCCCGTTGATCGTTCCGTCGGTGATCACGAAGACCAGGTTGTCGTTGATGAAGTGCGGTGTCCTGGTGGACTCCATCCGCACGTCACCGCCGAGCTGCGCCCCCATCTCCTTGATGAACCGCTCCCGGTCCCACGACGTCGCCGAGCCGTCGGTGACCGTGTTGATCGGGAACAGCGCCATGTCGGCCATCTTCTCGACGTCGCCCTGTACTGCCAGCTCGTCCCAGCGCGCGAACCATTGCATGACCTCGTCGTACGACATACCGTACATCGTACGGAACGTTGGGCTACTTCGCCAGCCGCCCGACGACCGCGGTGGTGTCCTCGCTGGTCACGAGGTGTGCTTGGAAGCCTGCGCCGGTGAACGCCCGGAGTGCTTCCGGCGCCTGACGCTCGCTCGTCTCGCTCATCAGGTGGCCGCCGGGCTTGAGCCAACTGCTTGACTGTGCGGCGACTCGGCGCAGGACTTCGAGGCCGTCCGTGCCGCCGTCGAGGGCCACTCGTGCCTCGTAGTCGCGGGCTTCGGTCGGCATGAACTGGATGTCGTCGGTGGGCACGTACGGCACGTTGGCGACTACGACGTCGATGGTGCCTTTCAGGTGCGTGGGCAGCGCGTCGAACAGGTCGCCTTCGAACACGTTCGCGAGGTTCTTGCGCGCGCATGCCACGGCCACGGGGTCGATGTCGGCGGCGTACACCGTGGCCTTGGGGAGTCTGAGTTGCAGGACCGCGCCCACTGCGCCTGACCCGCAGCACATGTCGACCACCGTGTTCGGACTCAGTTCGGTGGCGAGGTCGACCAGCAGTTCGGTGCGGTGGCGCGGCACGAACACGCCCTTGGTGATCGTGATCCGCTGCCCGCAGAACTCGGCCCAGCCGACGACGTGTTCGAGCGGCAACCCGGCCACGCGCTGGGCGACCATCTCCTCGAGGTGCTGGGGCGAGGTGGCGGCTTCGTGCAGCAGCGCGGCCTCTTCTTCGGCGAACACGCAGCCCGCGGCCCTGAGTCGATCAACTGTGCTCATCGGTTCCGGACGCTAGCAGGGCACATTTACAAGCAGGCTTGACTGTTTGTTTGTGGGCCGGAACACTCGGACCCGTGGAGACGAGGCAACGCCAGGCCGACCGCAGCCGCGAGACCAAGCGGAAGCTGATGGAGGCGACGGTCGAGTGCCTGGTGGAACGTGGCTGGTCAGGCACCACGACCACAGAGGTGGCCGAACGGGCGGGCGTGTCGCGCGGTGCCCAGTTGCACCACTTCCGGACGCGCGGCGAGCTGGTGGCGGCGGCGGTCGAGCACGTGGGCGCGGAGAGCGTCGAGGTGCTCAAGCGCCGCGCTGGGCTGACGGAGAAGACCACGCACGCCGTGGTGGAGCTGATCGCGGACTTCCACGCGAGCGACCTGTTCACCGCGGCCCTGGAGCTGTGGGTGGCCGCGCGCACGGACCCGGAGCTGCGCGACCTGGTGCTGGAACTCCAGGCCCGGCTGGGTCGCGAGGTGTACGGCCTCGCCCTGGAACTGCTCGAGGTGGACGACGCGCGGCCGGGTGTGAAGGACGCCGTGCAGGCAACCCTTGATCTTGTGCGCGGCCTGGCCCTGGCCAACCAACTGTCCGACGACGCCAAACGCCGCGCACACGTAGTCCGCTACTGGGCGAGGATGCTGGAGGAACAGCTGTGATCACGGAACTGCTGGCCGACCTGGACGCCGAGTCGCGCGAGCTCGACGCGCTGGTGGCCGGCGCCTCGGACTGGACTCTGCCGACACCGGCCGAGGGCTGGACGATCGGCCACCAGATCGGCCATCTGATGTGGACGGACAAGGCCGCGATCCTGGCCATCACCGACCCCGAGTCCTTCAAGGCCCAGCCGCTGGCCGGCGACATCGTGGACCGGACCGCGGCCGAGGCGGCGGCCCTGCCGAACCTGCTGGAACTGTGGCGGGACAGCCGTGCCGTGCTGCGGGAACGCCTGGCCACGGCCTCGGGCAAGATCCTCTGGTTCGGCCCGCCGATGAGCCCGGCCTCGATGGCCACCGCGCGGATCATGGAGACCTGGGCGCACGGCCAGGACGTCTACGACGCCCTCGGTGTGGAGCGGGAGCCGACCGCGCGGATCCGGCACGTGTGCCACATCGGCGTGCGGGCGATGGGCTTCGCCTTCCTGCTCAACGGTTTGGCGGTGCCGGAAGCCGAGGTGCGCGTCGAGCTGACCGGCCCGTCCGGCGAGGTGTGGGCGTGGGGACCGGAAGGCGCGGAGAACCGGGTCACCGGGCCCGCTCTGGACTTCGCGTGGCTGGTGACGCAGCGCCGCAACCGCAAGGAGCTGGCCATCGACGCTGTCGGCGAGGTGGCCGAGCAGTGGGTGCCGATCGCGCAGGCGTTCGCGGGTCCGCCTGGAGGTGGCCGGTGATGCGGGGATGCCGGCACGGCACCACGGGAGGCCGGCGGTGATCAGGATCGGCAACGCCTCGGGGTTCTACGGCGACCGGCTCTCGGCCGTGCGGGAGCAGCTGGAGGGTGGCCACCTCGATGTCCTGACCGGTGACTACCTGGCCGAGCTGACCATGCTCATCCTCGGGCGCGACCGGATGAAGGACTCCGCGCTGGGGTACGCGAAGACGTTCCTCCGGCAGATGGAGGACTGCCTGGGGCTGGCGCTCGACAAGGGCGTCAAGATCGTCGTCAACGCCGGTGGGCTCAATCCCGAAGGCCTCGCGCGCAAGCTCGGTGAGCTCAACCCCGGCGCGAAGGTCGGGTACGTGACTGGCGACGACCTCAAGGCGCGGTTCCCGGAAGCCTTGACCGCCAACGCCTACCTGGGCGCGTGGGAGATCGCCGAGTGCCTGAACCAGGGCGCACAGGTTGTCGTGACCGGGCGGGTCACCGACGCGAGTCTCGTTGTCGGGCCTGCCGCGGCGCACTTCGGGTGGGCCCGCGACGACTGGGACAAGCTCGCCGGGGCGACGGTTGCCGGGCACGTGCTGGAGTGCGGGACGCAGGCGAGCGGCGGCAACTACTCGTTCTTCACCGAGATCGATGCGACCAGGCCGGGGTTTCCGATCGCGGAGATCGACGAGGACGGGTCCTGCCTGATCACCAAGCACGACGGCACGGGCGGGGCGGTCACCACGGACACCGTCACGGCACAACTGCTCTACGAGATCGGGGCGCCGGAGTACCTGGGGCCCGATGTCACCACTCACTTCGACACGATCAAGCTCGACGCACACGAACGAGGCGTCAGGATCTCCGGCACCAAGGGGAGTCCGCCGCCGGACACGGTGAAGGTGTGCCTGAACACGTTGGGCGGCTTCAAGAACGCCACGACGTTCGTCCTCACCGGACTGGATGTCGAGGCGAAGGCCAGGCTGGTCAAGCGGCAGCTCCACGAGGCCATCGGGGACGAAGGGCTGACCTGGACGCTGGCGCGCACCGATCACCAGGACGCGGACACCGAGGAGCGGGCCAGCGCGTTGCTGCACGTCACGATCAAGACCGCGGACCCCAAGCGGGCCAAGGGGTTCAGCCGGGCCGCGATCGAGCTGGCGCTGGCGAGCTATCCCGGGTTCCACGTCACGGCGCCGCCGAGTGACGGCACGCCGTTCGGGGTGTACAAGGCGGCGTACGTGAACCGCGACGAGGTCAGCGCCAAGGCGGTGTTGTTGTGAGGAAGCCCTTGGGGACGATCGTCGGCGCGCGCAGTGGGGACAAGGGCGGGGACGCGAACATCGGCGTCTGGACCCGGACCCCGGAAGCCTACGAGTGGCTCGACAGTTTCCTCACGACGGAGAAGCTCAAGGAACTGCTGCCTGAAGCCGGCCAGGTGACCAGGTACGAGTTGCCGAACTTGAAGGCGCTCAACTTCGTGCTGCACGGGTTGCTCGGCGAGGGCGTCGCGAGCAGCACGCGGTTCGACCCGCAGGCCAAGGCGCTCGGTGAGTGGTTGCGCAGCAGGGAAGTCGAGATTCCGGAGGCGCTGCTGTGATCACCAAGGACCTGTTCGAGCGGAAGGAGCTCCGGCAGCTCGTCCGGGACTTCACGCGCAACGAGATCGTTCCGCACCTCGCCGAGTGGGAACGCGACGGCGAGGTGCCGCGCGAGCTGCACAAGAAGGCCGCTGAGATCGGGCTGCTGGCCATCGGGTTCTCCGACGGTGATCTGCTCGACTCGGTCGTGCTGACCGAGGAGATCATCCAGGCCGGTGGGTCGAGCGGCCTGATCGCGGCGTTGTTCACGCACGGCATCGCGATCCCGCACATCTGGCAGAGCGAGAACGAGGACCTGATCGAGCGGTTCGCGAAGCCGGCCATCAGGGGCGAGAAGATCGGCAGCCTCGCGGTCACCGAACCCGGTGCGGGCTCGGACGTCGCGAACATCCAGACCAGAGCCGTGCGGCACGGCGATCACTACCTCGTCAACGGCACCAAGACGTTCATCACCTCGGGGTGCCGGGCGGACTTCGTGACGACGGCGGTGCGCACCGGCGAACCCGGCTACCAGGGCATCTCGCTGCTGGTGATCGAGGACGGCTTCACGCGGCGCAAGCTCGACAAGATGGGCTGGCACTGCAGCGACACCGCGGAACTGCACTTCGACGACGTGAGAGTTCCGGCGGAAAACCTCGTCGGCGAGGAGAACGCCGGGTTCGTGCAGATCATGCGGCAGTTCCAGGTCGAGCGGATCACGATGGCCGTCGAGGCGTACGCGACGGCGCAGCGCGCGCTCGACCTCACCGTCGAGTGGACGCGGAACCGGGAGACGTTCGGCAAGCCGCTGATCAAGCGGCAGGTGGTCGGGCACAAGCTCGCCGAGATGGCGCAGAAGATCGACCTCGCGCGCACCTACACGCGGGAGATCGCGGCGCGCGTCAACCGGGGCGAGGACGTGATCACGGAGGTCTGCTTCGCCAAGAACGCGGCGGTGCAGGCGTGCGGTGAAGTGGTGGACGCGGCGGTGCAGTTGCACGGCGGCATGGGGTACATGCGGGAGTCCGAAGTGGAGCGTCACTACCGGGACGCCCGCATCCTCGGTATCGGGGGCGGGGCGAGTGAAGTGATGACCGAGCTCGCGGCACGACGATTGGGGTTCGCCTGATGGGCAACAGGGAGGCGCTGCTCGCGAAGATCGCGGGTCTGGACGCCGAGCACGCGAAAGCGCTCGCGGGAGGTGGGCCGAAGTACGTCGAACGGCACCACAAGCGCGGGAAGCTCCTTGCGCGCGAACGGGTCGAGCTGCTCGTCGACGAGGACAGCCCGTTCCTGGAGCTGTCGCCGCTGGCCGCGTGGGGCACCGACTTCCCGGTCGGCGCGAGCGTGGTCACGGGCATCGGCAGGATCGAGGGCGTCGAGTGCGTGATCGTCGCGAACGACCCGACGGTCCGCGGTGGCGCGTCCAACCCCTACACGCTCAGGAAAAGTCTTAGGGCCAACGACATCGCGTTGCAGAACCGGCTTCCGCTGGTCAGCCTCGTCGAGTCGGGCGGCGCGGATCTGCCGACGCAGAGCGAGATCTTCATCCCCGGCGGGCGCGCTTTCCGAGACCTGACAAGGCTTTCCGCAGCGGGTATCCCGACGATCACGGCCGTGTTCGGCAACGCGACGGCCGGTGGCGCGTACGTGCCGGGCATGTCCGACTACGTGATCATGGTCAAGGACCGGTCCAAGGTGTTCCTGGGCGGCCCGCCGCTGGTCAAGATGGCGACCGGTGAGGACGCGGACGACGAGTCGCTGGGCGGCGCCACCATGCACGGCGCGACGTCGGGCCTCGCGGATTTCGTGGCGGAGGACGAAACAGACGCGATCAGGCTCGCCCGCAGGGTCGTCGCACGGCTCAACTGGCGCAAGCTCGGGCCGGAACCCGCGACCGTCGAAGAACCGCTGTACGACGCCGACAGCATCCTGGACATCGTGTCCGAGGACCAGCGGGTTCCGTTCGACCCCAGGGACGTCATCGCCAGGCTGGTCGACGGGTCGAGGTTCGACGAGTTCAAACCGTTGTACGGCAACAGCCTCGTCACCGGATGGGCGCGGATCCACGGCTACCCGATCGGCATCCTGGCCAACGCGCGCGGCGTGCTGTTCAGCGAGGAGTCGCAGAAGGCCACCCAGTTCATCCAGCTCGCGAACCAGAGCGACACGCCTTTGGTCTTCCTGCAGAACACCACCGGCTACATGGTCGGCGCGCAGTACGAGCAGGGCGGCATCGTCAAGCACGGCTCGATGATGATCAACGCCGTGTCCAACAGCCGGGTGCCGCACCTGACGATCACCATGGGCGCTTCGTACGGCGCGGGCAACTACGGCATGTGCGGCAGGGCGTACGACCCGCGGTTCCTGTTCACCTGGCCCAACGCCAAGTCGGCCGTGATGGGACCGGCGCAGCTCGCCGGCGTGCTCTCGATCGTCGGACGGCAGGCGGCCATGGCGAAGGGGCAGGAGTACAACGAGGAACACGACGCCGCCATGCGCAAGATGGTCGAGGCGCAGATCGAGGAGCAGTCGCTCGCGCCGTTCCTGTCCGGGAAGCTCTACGACGACGGCGTGATCGACCCGCGCGACACCAGAACCGTTCTCGGCGTGTGCCTCTCCGCTGTCCACAGTGGACCGATCAAGGGCGCCGACGGCTTCGGCGTCTTCCGGATGTGAGACCAGTGATCAAGACTCTCCTGATCGCCAACCGCGGTGAGATCGCCCGCCGGATCATCCGCACCTGCAAGGCGCTCGGAATCCGCACGGTCGCGGTGTACTCGGACCCGGACGCGAATGCGCCGCACGTCCGCGAAGCCGACTTCGCGGTCAACCTGCCGGGCGCGACGCCGAGCGAGACCTACCTCCGCGCCGGACTGATCGTCGAGGCGGCGACCAAGGCGGGAGCGGACGCCGTCCACCCCGGTTACGGGTTCCTGTCCGAGAACGCCGACTTCGCCAGGAAAGTGCAGGCAGCAGGCCTGACCTGGGTCGGTCCGGAGCCGGACTCGATCGAGACGATGGGCTCGAAGGTCGCGGCCAAGAAGCGCATGGCCGCCGCGGGCGTGCCGACGTTGCCCGAACTCGACCCCGAGACCGTCACCGAGTTCCCGGTGCTGATCAAGGCATCGGCGGGCGGTGGCGGCCGGGGCATGCGGATCGTCCGCGAGAAAGCCGGGTTCGCGGACGCCCTGGCCAGCGCACGCCGTGAGGCCGAGTCGGCGTTCGGTGACCCGACGGTGTTCTGCGAGCCGTTGCTGGAGCACGCGCGGCACGTCGAGGTGCAGATCCTCGCCGACACGCACGGCACGGTGTGGGCGCTCGGCGAACGCGAGTGCTCGATCCAGCGCCGCCACCAGAAGATCGTCGAGGAGGCGCCCAGCCCGGCGGTCACCGGCGACGTACGCAAGCGCTTGTTCGCTGCCGCAACGGCGGCCGCCGAGTCGATCGGCTACGTCGGCGCGGGCACGGTCGAGTTCATGCTGAAGGGCGAGGACTTCCACTTCCTGGAGGTCAACACCCGCCTGCAGGTCGAGCACCCGGTGACCGAGCTGGTCCACGGCGTGGACCTCGTCGAGTGGCAGCTCCGCATCGCCGAAGGCGCGAAGCTGCCACTGGAAGCCCCGGAACCGCGGGGGCACGCCATCGAGGTCCGGCTCTACGCCGAGGACCCCGCGAACGACTGGCGCCCGGCCAGCGGCACGCTGCACAGGTTCCACGTGCCCGGCGACATCAGGCTCGACAGCGGTGTCGAGGACGGCTCGGAGATCTCGGTCTTCTACGACCCGATGCTGGCCAAGGTGATCGCGTACGCCCCGACCCGCGCGGCCGCCGCCCGCAAGCTCGCGACCGCACTGGAAAGCGCGCGGATCCACGGCCTGATCACGAACCGCCAGCTGCTCGTGGACATCCTGCGGAACGACGCGTTCCTCGACGGCGACACGCACACCGGGTTCCTCGCCGAGCACGACTTCACCCGAACCGTTGACCCGCAACCGTTTGCGCTCGCCGCAGCGCTCGCTCAGGCGGCCACCCGCAGGATCGGGACCCTGCCGCTCGGCTGGCGCAACGTCCGTTCGCAGCAGCCGACGGCGAAGTTCCTGTTCGGGGACACCGAGATCGAGGTCGAGTACGACCCTGAGCAGGCGACCGAAGACACGGTGATCCTCGACCTGGACGGAGTGAAGACACCGTTCCGGGTGGCGAGGTACGGCGATCTCGTCGAGGTCGACTCGCCGCGCGGCTCGGTCAGCCTCAAGGCAGTGCCGCGCTTCCCCGAACCGGAGACCAAGCTCGCACCGGGCGCGACCATCGCCCCGATGCCCGGCACGGTCGTGCGAGTCAGCGTGAACCAGGGCGACCACGTCGAGGCCGGGACAGAGCTTCTCGTGCTGGAAGCCATGAAGATGGAACACCGAGTGCTCGCGAACAACGCGGGCACCGTCACTGAACTGCTTGTCGAGAAAGCCCAGCAGGTCAACGCCGGCGACGTTCTGGCAGTGGTGGAGGAATCATGAGCTTCGTCGAGTCCGAAGAGCGGATCGCGCTCCGCAAGGCCGTGTCAGAGCTGGGGGCCAAGTACGGCAACGAGTACTTCCTCGCCAAGGCCAAGTCGGGGGAGAAGGCCACCGAGCTGTGGGAAGAGGCCGGCAAGCTCGGCTATCTCGGCGTGGCCGTGCCCGAGGAGTACGGCGGCGGTGGCGGCGGCATCGGCGACCTCGCGGCGGTGTGCGAGGAGCTGGCGGCGGCGGGATGTCCGTTGCTGCTCATGGTCGTTTCACCGGCGATCTGCGCGACGGTGATCGCGCGGTTCGGCACGGAGGAGCAGAAGTCCAAGTGGCTGCCCGGTTTCGCGGACGGCACGCTGAAGATGGCGTTCGCGATCACCGAGCCGGACGCGGGATCGAACTCGCACCAGCTGAAGACGCACGTGCGCCGCGATGGTGACGACTGGATCCTCAAGGGCTCCAAGACGTTCATCTCCGGCATCGACGAGGTCGACGCCGTGCTCGTGGTCGCGATCCAGAAGACCGGGCCGGTGCTCGTGGTCGTGCCGACGAACGCCGAAGGCTTCACCTGGCACCAGATCGAGATGGACCTGGTCGTGCCGGAGAAGCAGTTCACGTTGTTCTTCGACGATGTGAGGCTGCCGGGTGACGCGGTCGTGGGTTCGCCGGATCAGGGGCTGCTGCAGGTGTTCGCGGGCCTCAACCCCGAGCGGATCATGGGCGCGAGCATGGCCACCGGTTCGGCGCGGCTCGCGATCAGCAAGGCCGTCACCTACGCGCAGCAGCGCAAGGTGTGGGAGAACCCGATCGGTTCGCACCAGGGCCTCGCGCACCCGCTCGCGAAGATCCACATCGAGATCGAGCTGGCCAGGCTGATGACGCAGAAGGCCGCCGCGCTGTACGACTCCGGTCGCGACAAGGAGGCCGGCGAGTCCGCGAACATGGCCAAGTACGCGGCGGGTGAGGCCATCGCAGCGGCCGTTGACCAGGCGATTCAGACCCACGGCGGCAACGGCCTGACCACGGAGTTCGGGCTGGCGTCGATGCTCGGCATGTCCCGGCTGTCCCGCATCGCGCCCGTCAGCAGGGAGATGGTCCTCAACTTCGTCGCCCAAAACTCGCTGAAGCTGCCCCGCTCCTACTGAGAGACTCCCCGGGTATGGGGACCTTCAGCTCGTACGACGGCACGAAACTCGCGTATCACGGCCTGGCAGGAGATGACCCGCTCATCTGCCTGCCGGGCGGGCCGATGACGGCGTCGTCCTACCTCGCGGTGCTGCCGCTCGAGAACATGCTCAGGCTCGACCTGCGCGGCACCGGCGAGTCCGAGGGAGCAGCACTGGAGACGTACCGCGCGGACCGCCAGGTCGAGGACGTGGAAGCGCTCCGGCAGCACCTCGGCCTCGACCAGATCAGGCTGCTCGGCCACTCCGCCGGCGGTTCCCTCGCGATCCTCTACGCGGCGCGCTATCCGCGGCACGTCAAGGAACTCGTGCTCGTCGCACCGAGCGCGCGTGCCGTCGGCATCGACATCACGAACGACGATCGGCGCGCGATCGCGCACAGCCGCAGCGAAGAACCCTGGTACGCCGAGGCGATCGGGTGGTTCGAGGAGATCTGGGCGGGCAACGAGACGCCGGAGGCGTGGGAGAGGGTCGCTCCGTTCTGGCACGGGCGCTGGGACGACGAGATCAGCAAGCTCGACGACGACCACCCGACCAACGAGCAGGCGGCCGAGGAGTTCTACGCCGAGGGTGCGCTCGACCCCGCATCGACCCGCGCGGCGCTCGAGAACCTCGACGTGCCAACACTTCTGCTCGTCGGCGAGGTCGACATCGCGCTCCCGCTCAACCGCGCGCGCGAGTTCGCGGGCCTGCTCCCGCACGCGCGGCTCGTGATCCAGAAGGCGGCCGGTCACACCCCTTGGCTCGACGACCCCGAGGAGTTCGCGGCGATCGTCCAGCGCATCCCGTAGATGCCAGGACCGAAGTCGAGTGCGGCGGCGTGCGCGTAGCCCCAGGTGTCAACGGGGGCCGGGCGTCCGCCGCCGTGCATTTCCGTCCCGGCCGGACCGGACGCGAATTGCTCGCAGGAAGCGGGCGGGGACTCGGCCGGGAATTTGATCTCCAGCACGTAGTCGTGCACCCGTTCGGCGAACCGGCGGAAATGCGTGTGCTCGACCGTCGGATGTGGATAGATCAATTCGTACTCGATCGCGATCGAGTCGCCGGGAGAGATCGGTTCGTCGAACAACAGCTCCGCGACGAGCACGCCGTTGGTGCGTTCACGAGCGACGCGGCCGACCCGGCACGAGCGCACAGCGGTCAGCGCCGGTTGGGAGGAGCCCGTTTCCTGGCAGAGGATCCAGCGGTCCACTCCGGCCGACGTCGCCTGCATGACCTGGCGTGACCGGACACCGCGCACACCGCCGCAGGGGGCGACGTCCACCCGGTCGTGCTGAGCGGTCAGAACGAGCCCGGAACCGTCCCACGGCGCCCGTGCCGACAGCTCCCGCCTGCGCGAACGCCCGCGCGGCCGCGGTGGGCCGAGGAGTCGTGACAGAGCCGCTTCCGGCAGCCCGAGCACGTCCTCCAGATGAGCGAGCGCCATCAGCGACTCCGGCCGTTCGGGTCTGCGGCGACCCGACTGCCAGTAGCTCAGCGCCGTCACGCTGATCGGCGCGCCGCGCACCCGCAGACGGTGCTGCAGCCGTTCCAGACTGAGACCCCGCACCTGGATCGCGGCCCGCAACGCGTCCGCGAACGGACCCGTCACCAACAGGTCGGCGAGCTCCTCGCGAGGTGGGTAAATCGTGAGCATCTACCCCTCCGTTTCCCGGGGGTCAAGTTCGAGAGGCTATCGGCAGCAAAGGGGACGCGGTACAGCCGATCGGCGGTTTCGGGCTGCTGGGAAACCCGGAAAGTTCAGATCTCGGGCCTATTACGCCGCCAATAGTCCCGATTGGGTTCCTGAGCATCCCTGCGACGAACAGGACTACGCAATGCGCAAGACAGCAATCCTGGTGGGTTCGGCGGTCATGGTCGCGGCCTTCGCGGCGCCCGCCACCGCGGCGGTCGGTGAGATCCGCACGTCTCCCGGCGAGAACATCGCGGGCAGCTTCATCGTCAAGCTCAAGGACAACGGGGTCACCGCGAGCGCCGCGACTCTCGGTTCCCGCTTCGGCGGCCGGCTCGGGTACGTGTACGACGCCGCGTTCAAGGGCTTCTCGGTCAAGATGTCCGACACCCAGGCCCGCAGACTCGCCGCCGACCCGTCGGTCGAGTACGTGGAACGCGACCAGGTCGTCAGCATCCAGGCCACCCAGGTCAACCCGCCGTCCTGGGGCCTCGACCGGATCGACCAGCGCAACCTGCCGCTCGACCAGCGCTACACCTACAACACCACCGGCGCAGGCGTGAACGCGTACGTGATCGACACCGGTGTGCGCATCACGCACCAGACGTTCGGCGGCCGCGCCCACAACGGTTACGACTTCGTGGACAACGACGCCGTCGCGCAGGACGGCAACGGCCACGGCACGCACGTCTCCGGCACGATCGCGGGCTCGCAGTACGGCGTGGCGAAGGCCGCGAACATCTACGCCGTGCGCGTGCTCAACAACGCGGGCTCCGGCACGATCGCCGGCGTCATCGCGGGTGTGAACTGGGTGGCGAACAACCACCGCAAGCCCGCGGTGGCGAACATGTCGCTCGGCGGTGGCGCCAACACCTCGCTCGACCAGGCCGTGCAGGGCGCGATCACGCGTGGCGTCACGTTCGCGGTCGCGGCCGGCAACTCGAACACCAACGCTGCCAGCACTTCGCCCGCACGGGTGGCGGCGGCGATCACCGTGGGTGCGACCGAACGCACCGACGCGCGTGCCTCGTACTCCAACTACGGCCCGGTCGTCGACGTGTTCGCGCCCGGCAGCGGCATCACGTCGGCGTGGAACACCAGTGACACGGCCACGAACACCATCTCGGGCACCTCGATGGCGACGCCGCACGTCGTCGGCGTGGTGGCCCGGTACCTGCAGGGCAACTTCAACGTGACGCCCGCGCAGGTGGCGGCCGCGATCACCTCCAACGCCACCAACGGCAAGGTGACCAACCCCGGTGCCGGTACGACGACCAGGCTGCTGTACTGGCCGCCGACCAGCTGATCTCCTCCGATGTGCGGCCCCGGTTCCCTGTGAACCGGGGCCGTTTCTCCCTGCCCCGATCTTTCTCGGGCAACTGAAAGGAATCCGCCTGTGAGAGCCCTGCTGGCAGTCGCCGCCCTGGCGGCAGCGGTCGTGGTCGCCCCGGCGTCCGCGGCCACCTCGTCGTACATCGTGGTTTACAAAGATGGTGCCGTGTCCTCGTTCTCGGGCACGGTCGAACATCGGTACGCCAATGTTCTCAACGGGTTCAGCGCGCGGTTGACCGCCGCGCAGCTGCGTTCGGTGCAGGCCGACCCGAACGTGTCCTTTGTGGAGCGTGACGGGATCGTGCATGCGAACTCCACGCAGCTCAACCCGCCGTGGGGGCTGGACCGGATCGACCAGCGCGCGTTGCCGTTGGACCAGAAGTACTCCTTCACGAGCACCGGTCGTGGCGTGAACATCTACGTGATCGACACGGGAATCCGCGTGACGCACACGGACTTCGGCGGCCGGGCGCGCAACGGCTGGGACACCGTCGACAACGACGCGATCGCGCAGGACGACAACGGGCACGGCACGCACGTCGCCGGAATCGCCGCGGGCGCCAAGTACGGCGTGGCCAAGCACGCGGTGGTGTGGGGCGTGCGGGTGCTGAACGGTTCTGGTTCCGGCACGATCTCCGGTGTCATCGCGGGTGTGGACTGGGTGACCGCGCACGCCGTCAAGCCCGCTGTGGCCAACATGTCGTTGGGCGGCAGCGTTTCCGCGGCTCTCGACACCGCGGTGAAGAAGTCGATCGACTCCGGCGTCTCGTACACGGTGGCTGCTGGTGGCAGCAACAGCGATCCGTCCAACTCGTCACCACAACGGGTTTCGCAGGCGATCTGCGTGGGTGCGTTGACGCCGACGGACACCAAGGCGCCGTCGTCGAACTTCGGCCCGCTGGTGGACATCTGGGCGCCGGGCGTGAACATCCCCTCGGCCTGGAACACCAACGACACGGCTGTGCAGACCCTGAGCGGATCCTCGATGGCCGCACCGCACGCGGCCGGTGTGGCAGCCCGTTATCTGGAGTACAACCGCGCCGCCACGCCCGCTCAAGTGGAGCGCGCATTGGTTACCACGGGCACTCCGGGCACACCACCCGTCACTCGTATCCTTTACTGGCCGCCATCTCTGTGAATCGTGAATTGTCCGGCAATCGAACGGTGTCCTAACCTTTAGGACACCCTTGGCAGGAACCGGATCTCTCCATAGCGTCGAAAGTGTTCGTTCCCCTGCAAAGAACGGAATGCACATCATGACGCGAAAGATCCGGTTCCTGGCCGGTGCCGGCGCGGCGACCCTCGCCCTGTCGGTTCTGATGGTTCCCTCCGCCTCTGCCGCCGAGGGCGAGGTGCTGTCGCTCGGTTCCCCTGAGAAGATCGCCGGTTCCTTCATCGTGAAGCTGAAGGAGGGCAAGGCGAACTCGCACGCCCTGGCTTCCCGTTTCGGCGCTCGCGTCGAGCGCGACTACACCAGCTTCGGCGGATTCAACGTGAAGCTGACCGAGAAGCAGGCCAAGCGCCTGGCCGCCGACCCGTCCGTCGAGTTCGTCGAGGCCGACCAGGTCGTGCACATGGAGGCGACGCAGACGAACCCGCCGTCGTGGGGTCTCGACCGCATCGACCAGAAGAACCTGCCGCTGGACCAGAAGTACAGCTACACCTCGACGGGCGCGGGCGTGACCGCGTACGTCATCGACACCGGTGTGCGCATCAGCCACTCGACGTTCGGTGGTCGCGCTTCCAACGGCCGTGACTTCGTGGACAACGACAACGTTGCCCAGGACGGAAACGGCCACGGCACTCACGTCGCCGGCACCATCGCGGGCTCGCAGTACGGTGTCGCGAAGGCCGCCAAGGTCGTCGCGGTCCGCGTGCTCGACAACAACGGCTCCGGCACCCTCGCCGGTGTCGCGGCGGGCATCGACTGGGTCGGCGCCAACGCGGTCAAGCCGGCTGTCGCCAACCTGTCCCTGGGCGGCGGCGCCAACGCCACGCTCGACACGGCTGTGAAGAACGCCATCGCCAAGGGCGTGACCTTCGCGGTCGCCGCCGGCAACTCGAACGCCAACGCGAACACCTTCTCCCCGGCCCGCGTGGCCGAGGCGATCACCGTCGGCGCCACCGAGCGCACCGACGCCCGCGCGTCCTACTCGAACTACGGCGCGATCCTGGACATCTTCGCCCCGGGCAGCAACATCACCTCGGCGTGGAACACGTCCGACTCGGCCACCAACACCATCTCGGGCACCTCGATGGCGACCCCGCACGTGGCCGGTGCCGCGGCGCGGTACCTGTCGACGAACAAGACGGCGACTCCGGCCCAGGTGGCTTCCTACCTGGTCGCGCAGTCGACGCCGGGCAAGGTGACCAGCCCGGGTTCTGGCTCGCCGAACCGCCTGCTGTACCTCGCGCCGACCGCGTGAGCTGAGCTCTGAGTGAAAAGGCCGCGGCTTCGGTCGCGGCCTTTTCCGGCGATCGCGGTGCTGCCGTTCCTGGTGGCCAGCGCCGCATTGCCGGACAACCTGCGGCAGGCGTGGCGGCAACTATGATCCCGCGCATGCTGGAGGGCCTGGATTCCGTTGCGTGGCACGAGATCGACCACGCGTACGGTCCTGCACTGGACACGCCGGGGCATCTGCGGGCGTTGCTGTCCAACGATCCCGAAGTCGTCGCGCGGGCGGTAGTGGACCTCGACCGGACCGTCTACGAGGAGGGCGGCTTCGTGTGCCCGGCCGCCACGGCGGTGCTGCCGTTCCTGGTCGAGGTCATGCCCGTGCTCAGTTCGGAACACCGGGCCGCGTTGCTCGACATGATCGAGCGGATCGCGGACGACGGCGAGAACGCCGAGCAGGTCGACCGCGGCTGGCACGCGGCATGGGCCGAGGCGAAGCCGAAGCTAGTGGCGCGACCCGGAACGTCGGCGGGTGATTCACGCTCAGTGGGACGGCGCCACGATCCGTCCGCCTGACCGCGAATTCTCCGGCAACGTTCCGGGCCA
>NZ_JYJG01000396.1 GCF_000955955.1 Lentzea aerocolonigenes | reverse complement strand
CCACACCACCCAACCAGCAGACGCGTCCCCGCTCCAGCCCCTCGTGACAGCTACGACATCGCGACAGCTACGACGCCGCTCGAACCGCTTCGACGGCCGCGTTCGGGGGCGCTCCCGCCCGGTCCCAGTGCATGCGCGACCACGGCAACCCCATCTCCGCCAGCTTCTTGATCTGCAACGGGCGGAGTTCTGCCGCGAGCGGCGCCTCGGCGTGCCGGGAGTACGCCGCGTCGACGTACCGGTGCCCGGTGTCCGGGGCCAGCACGACGACGTGCCGGTCCGGATCGAGCCGCTGCTCCCACCTCGCTGCCAGGTAGGCCGCTCCCGCCGACAGCCCGGCGAAGACCGCGTGCTCGCGCAGCAACGCCACGCTGCCCGCCAGCGCCGCGTCGAAACCGAACCAGTGCACGGTGTCGTAGAGCGTGTGGTCGACGTTGCCGAACGGGATCGAGCTGCCGATCCCGGCGATGATGATCTCCGGGTCGTGCACGTGCTCGCTGCCGAACGTGACGCTGTCGAACGGTTGCACGCCAACGAGTTCCACGCTCGGATCGGTCTCGCGGAGAAACGTCGCCAGCGCACCCGTCGAGGCACCGGTTCCGACACCACCCACGACGGAAAGCCTGGAGCAGTCGACGTGAGAGCGCACGAGGTCGGCGATCGGCCGATAGCCGCGGTAGTGGACGTCGTCGTGGTACTGGCGCATCCAGTGGTACCTCGGGCGATCACGCAGGATCTCCCGCACCCGTTCGACCCGGCGGCTCTGGTCGAGTTTCAGGCTCGCGGACGGCGGCATCGGTTCGACGGTCGCGCCGAGGATCTCCAGCTGCGTGCGCAGGGTCCTGTCGACGGTCGTGGACGCGATGATGTGGCAGTGCAGGCCGTACCGGTGGCACGCGAGCGCCAGCGCGTGCGCGTAGATGCCGCTGGAACTGTCCACGAGGGTGTCGCCGTGCTCGATGGTGCCGCATTCGAGCAGATGTCGAACCGCTTCGAGGGCCGAGGCGACCTTCATCGTCTCGAAGCGCAGGCAGAGGGTGCGGGAGTCGAGCCGCACCAGGGCGGGACGGCTGAGCGCGTCAGCGATGTGCCCATCGACGTGCCCGTTGATGTGCCCGTTGATGTGACTGTGCACGGCTTCTCTCACGTCCGGTAGCGGAACAAGGCGGTGTCGTCGGCGCTGAACTGCGAGAACGGGAACGGTTCCGCGGACAGCGCGGTGACTCCGGCGCCGAGGAAGTGGCGGGCGACGGCGCTCGCGGTCTGGGCGTAGACGACCAGCGGGATGTCCCGTTCGCGGCAGCTGCGCAGGATCTCGTCGAACGTGCCGTTGCCGATCGTCATGCCGGTCGCCACCACCGCGTCGGCCACTCCGAGCACGTCCCGCATGTCCGGCGTCACCGGGTCACCCCACTGGGTCGTGCGCAACGACAGGTCGCACGGCAGGCACTCGGCGCCACGTTCGCGGATCGCCGCCACGAGCGGGTTCACCACGCCAATCAACGCGACCTTGGCGCCCGGTCCGACATCCAGCAACCCCGCCACGGCCGCATCACGGGCCCGGGCTCGCTCTTCCGGCGTGCCCGCGCGAAGCACCACCCGTTCGGCGGTCTCGTGTGGACGGACGCTGCCGAGGTAGGCGTCGAGCGCGGCGATTCGCACCGGGGCCGGCGCCTCGGTCAGCAGCCGGGCAACGGGAGCTCCGGAGTAGTTCGCGCAGACCGCCGGATCTGCCTCACCTTCCGCGAACGCGCACGCCCCGAAAGCCCTGCCGACGCGGGCCAGCACGTACTGGTTGCGGTAGGTCACCTCACTTCCGGCCAGCCGCGTGCCGTGATGGACCCAGAACACGCTCGTGGCAAGCACTTCCGCGGGATCGGGGCCGTGTCTCCCGGCCAGCACCTCAGCTGTCAGATCGTCCACAGTGGTCACTTGCTTCCCCCTTCTCAGCGATAGCCGACGGCCAGATGACCGAGACTGTCGCGACCGATCTCGGCGTCCACGTCGAACACCTCGCGCAGCAACGGCGCCGTGAGCACTTCTTCCGCGGGACCGTCGGCGACGACCGTGCCGCGATGCATCAGGACCAGCCGGTCGCAGTAGCGGGCGGCCAGCGCGAGGTCGTGCAGCGCCACCACGACGGTCTGCGGCGTGCGGCCGGCCAGTTCCATCAGGTCGAGCTGGTGGCGCACGTCCAGGTGGTTGGTGGGCTCGTCCAGCAGCAGGCCCGAAGTCCGTTGCGCCAGCGCACGCGCCAGGTGGGTGCGCTGGCGTTCGCCACCGGACAGCTGCTTCCACGGCCGGTCCGCCAACCCGCCCAGATCGAGCCGGCCCAGTGCTTCCGCGACGATCTCGTGGTCAGCGGCGTCCGGGCCACGCCACCGAGACCGGTGGGCGGTCCGGCCGAGCATCACGACATCGGCGACCCGCAGGTCGCTGTCCGTGTCGGCGGTCTGCTCGACGAACGCCAGCTTGCGCGCCCGCTCACGAGCAGGCCACGCAGCGATGTCCACGCCGTCGTACCTGACCGCGCCTGCCGTCAGCGTGCGCAGACCCGCGATGCACCTGAGCAACGACGACTTGCCGGAGCCGTTCGGTCCGATCAGCCCGACCGTCTCACCGTCAGAGACCTGCAAACTCACGTCCTGGACGATGGTCTTGCCCGGCACGCCCCAGGTCAGATGTTCAACAGCGATCCTCACAGCTCTCCCCTCCTGCGCAGCACCAGCAGGAAGAGCGGCACGCCGAGCAGCGCGGTGAACACCCCGACCGGCACCTCCAGCGGCGCGAAGATCACGCGGGTCAGCGCGTCCGTCCAGACCAGGAACACCGCGCCGGCCACCGCCGACAGTGGCAACAGCCTGCGGTGCAACGGCCCCACCAGGAACCGGACGCCGTGCGGCACGATCAGCCCGACGAACCCCACAGCGCCCACCGCGGCCACCGCGACGGCGGTGAGCACCGACGTCGTCACCAGCAACACCGCCCTGGTGGCACGGACGTCGATGCCGAGCGACGACGCGGTGTCCGCCCCGAACGCGAACCCGTCCAGCGCGGACGAGCACAACCACACGACGAGCAGCCCGACGGCGAGGACCACCGAGCACACCGCG
The DNA here is from genome assembly GCF_000955955.1 of Lentzea aerocolonigenes. GTDB lineage: Bacteria > Actinomycetota > Actinomycetes > Mycobacteriales > Pseudonocardiaceae > Lentzea > Lentzea aerocolonigenes_A. Next base: position 6,215 of record NZ_JYJG01000396.1, on the reverse strand, counting down.
ACCGACGTCCACCTGGCCGACGCCAGCGAGCCCAGCAGCCAGTTCGTGATCGCGCGGATGCTGTCGGCGTCGCCGGACGACAGCAGGATCAACGAGGTCAAAGCCGCGAACAGCTGACCGACGACCACACCGGTGAGCACCACCCGCACGGAATCGAGCCCGGTTCGCCGCAGCAGCAACATCAGCAGCCCGAACGACACCAGCGCGCCGATCAACGCACCACCGGTCACCCCGAGCTGGGAGCCCGCGAACCCGAGCACCACCACGACGACCGCGCCGGTCGAGGCACCGGACGACACCCCGAGCAGGTAAGGATCGGCGAGCGAGTTGCGCGTGACGCTCTGCAACGCAGCTCCGCACACCGCCAGAGCCGCGCCCACCAGCGCCGCGAGCAGCACCCGCGGCAGCCTCAGGTCCCAGATCAGCGAGTCGAGCAGGCGTGGCAGCGGGGCAACCGGCAGGCCCAGGCGCACGCCCAGAGAGCGGCCAATTTCTGGCCAACTCGCGGCCACTCCTGTCCGGACGGCGAGCACCAGCGAGACCATCAGGACCGCGAGACTCAGCACCGTCAGGAGCACGCCCTTGTCGCGTCGAACGGGAGTCACGGAGACGGCAGGATCCAGGACGGCGGCCTCAGCCACGGCCGGCGATCTTGTCGAGTCCTGCGCCGAACGAGCGCAACGCGTCCACAGTGCGCACGGACGGGTCCATCTCGATGCCGTTCAGCTCGATGACCTTGTTCTCCCGCAGGGCTTTCAGCTGCGAGATCACCGGGTGTTCGCGCATCATCGCGAGCTTCTCGCTCGCCTTGTCGCCCGGGTTGCCGCGTTCGGACAGGTCGCCGACCACGATGACATCGGGATCCCGGCGGGCGATCTCCTCCCACGACGCCTCCGGCCACTCCTGGCTCAGGTCGTCGAAGATGTTGGTGGCACCGGCGATCTTGCTCATCTGGCTGGGCATGCCGTCGCGACCGGCCACGCACGGAACGCCCTTGAAGACCGAGTAGATCCACACGACCTTGACCGGATCCCGTTTCACCGCTTGGACTTCGGCGAGCACAGTGCGTTGGTCGGCGGCGAGCTGGTTCGCCTTCTCGGTGGTGCCGAAGATCTTGCCGAGGTTCTCGTAGTCGCGGAACAACCGCTCGAACGGCGGCGTCGTGCCGTCCGGGCAGTTCACCGCGCTCACGAACGTGGGCACGCCAAGGGCTTCCAGCTCGTCTCGCGTACCGGCTCGGTCGGCCGTGAACAGCTCCTTGAACCCGGACACCACCACGTCCGGGTTCGCCGCGCGGAGAGGCTCGGACGTGAGGATCTTGGGCGACAGCACCGGGATCTTCGCGTAGGCGTCGGCGTACTTGGGCGAGACCTTGGTCTTGATGTTCGCCGTACCGGCCATGCGGTCCTGCATTCCCAGTGCCAGCAGCGTTTCCGTGGAGGACTGGTCCAGCGCCACCGCCCGTTGCGGCGTGCTGGTGAACGTCAGCTGCTTGCCGCAGCTCTCCACCGTCGCCTGGGTTTTCGGCGCTTCGGCGCCTCCCGGTGTGGCGCAGCTGGCGGCGAGCACCGCGACCAGTGCCAGGCCGAGCCGGGCGGGGTGTGACATCGGATCCTCCAGAGCACGACGACTTCAGCGTCCGTTACTGTAACGACAACCATTTTCAAATCAAGCCCTTTCCTGGAAGGTGACGCACGTGGTTCACGACACAGCCCCACCGGCGGCGAAGGCCCGATCGGTGCTGCGCGACTCGGCGTTCCTCCGGCTGTGGACGGCGACCACGGCTTCCGGCTTGGCGACCTGGGCCCTGCCGTTCGTGCTGGGCCTGGCGGTGCTCTCGCGCTCGCTGACCGCCGTCGAGCTGGGCGTCCTGCTCGCCGCGCGCACCACCGGTTTCCTCGCCGCGGTCCCGATCAGCGGCGTGCTGGCCGACCGCTACGCCCGCCGCCAGGTCGTCCTGTACTCGGGCCTCACGTCGGCGATCGCCGCACCCGTCCTGACTGCCTTTCTGGGCAACTCCCTGGTGCTGGCCGCCGTCGCGGCCGCGGCGATGGGCGCGGGCCAGGGTGCGTGCCGGCCGGCGTTCTCCGCGCTGACCGCCGAGGTCGTCGAACCGGTTCAACGCCAGCAGGCCAACGCGGCGATGACCATGTCGATCCGGGTGACGACGCTGGTGGCGCCGGGTCTGACCGCGCTGCTCGCACTGGTGGTGAACACGCAGGGGCTGCTGCTGGGGATCGGCGCGCTGTGGCTGGTGGCGGCTCTGGTGCCGCCGGCCGGCTCGGGACAGGTGCCGTCCGCGGACGGCAAGGGATTCGTGACGGAGTTCCTGGACGGCGTGCGCGAGGCTCGCCGGCATCCGTGGTTCCTGGCGGGCCTGGGCGCACTGTCGGCCGTGATCGCGACCGGCTACTCGGCGACCGGCGTGGTGCTCCCCCTGGTCAGCCGTGACCGGTACGGCACAGAAGCGGTGCTGGCGGGTGCTCTCACCGCCTACACGCTCGGCGCACTGGCCGGCGCGGTGCTGATGGCTCGCTGGCGGCCGCGCGCCGCCGGGTGGACGGGGCTCTTCGGCCTGGCGCTGTACGGGTTCGCGCCGCTGGCCCTGCTGCTACCGGTGCACCCGTTCGTCGTGATCGCCGTCTACGCGGTCGCCGGGCTCGGCATCGACCTGTTCAACGTCCCGTGGTTCACCGCGACCCAGCGCGAGGTCGAACCGTCGAAGCTCGCGCGGGTGTCCTCTTTGGACTTCCTGCTGTCGTACGGGCTCGCGCCCGCCGGCCTGGCGCTCATCGCCCCCGCCATCACGGAGTTCGGCACCAGCGCGGTGCTGATCGTGTGCGCGGTGGTCTGCTTCGCCGCGCCCGCGATCGCCGCGCTGGTGCCGTCGTCCCGCGATTTCGGCCCTCGACATGAGTAGCTGTACTCATGACAGCCGGGGTGTGACCCAGGACTCTGAGGATCATGACCTCTTCCACGCCCGCGCGCACCGCGACCACCGGCGCGTTCTACATGCAGGCGGTCCTCTCCTTCGGGCTCTCGCTCACCGCCGTGGGCATCGGAGTCGTGTTCCTGCCCGTTGACGGCTGGGTGCGCGCCTTCCTGGGCATCGCGATGCTCTACGCGATCACCTCGGCGTTCACGCTCTCCAAGGTGATCAGGGATCGCCAGGAGGACACGGCCATCACCAGCCGGGTGGACAGAGCCCGGCTGGACAAGCTGCTCACCGAGCACGACCCGTTCAAGATCGACGCGGTCTGACCTACTCGGAAGCGGCCTTCTGCAGCTCGCGCTTGAGCTGTTCCTTGCTCATGCTCGAGGCGTTGGAGAGGCCCAGGTTGCGGGCCTGCGTCAGGAGCTCCTCGCGAGTCGCCTGGCCGGGCAGCTCACCGAGGTGCTCTGCCCTGCTGGCCGCGAACCGCTCGCCGAGCTGGTAGCGGCGTTCCGCGCTGAGCTTCGTGCGCATGCCGGGAAGGACCGTCTTCTCCTCTTCCTCCACGTGGTGGGAGACGGCGTCGACGACCTTCTTCAGCGCCTCGTCGTACTGCGGCGAGTCCCAGTCGCAGTCCAGCAGCTTCGCGAGCAGCTGCTCGGCTTCTGCGTGCTCCTCCTGGCTGTGCTCGACCTCGTCCGACTCGCCCGCCTCCTTGATGGCGACCGGGTAGACCTCGGACTCCTCGGCCCGGCTGTGGGCGACGAGCAGCCCGCACATGACCGGCGTGAGCAGCGGCCGTTTCTCCGGGTGGTTCTTCAGCTCGTCCCACAGGCGCTCCACCTCGCGGTGGTCCTGCATGATCAGGTCGACGACGTCGTACTGCACGGCGGTCCTCCTATTGCTGATTCCTGGGATAACGGGTGCCGATCGGGGCGACGCCGCGCCGTCCGATCCGGCCGATCACCACGCCGAACGCGGTGACCACGGCCGCGGCCACGACGCAGCCGATGACGATCGACCACGTGAGACCGGCGTTCAGAAGTCCCGACGCCGCACCGGCGACAGCACCGGCGACGAGACCGTTGACGAGGTTCACGAGTCCGGCGACGCTGAGCGCGGTGCCGATCAGGCGCGGCCGCCTGGCCTTGCGCCAGCCGGTCTGGCCGGCGTCCGCCTCGACAGCCGCGGTCTCGTCGTGCATCTGACGGACGAAAACGTCCTTCGTGGACGGTTCGAGGTCGCCGTAGACGTGCCGGATCCGGTTGATCCCCAACCCTGCCTGCACGTCCTCGATGACCAGCTCGACCGCGCGGAACAGCGTGGCGAGCCCGATCAGGAACAGGCCGGTGAAGATCACCAGCACCAGCGTCAGCAACACCTCGAGTGGAACGACCTGGGCGACGAACCCGAGCGCGATCATCGACGCGGAGATCGTGGAGAGCAGATGACCTGCCCTGCCGGTCGCGTCGGTGATGTTCGCGGTGCGCACCATCTGCAACGTGTAGTGCTCGGTGGTGAGGATCGTCAGCGCCGAGGTCTTGTCCTCACCCTTGGGCACTGTCAGCGTCGAGTGCTCGTCCTCACCCTTGGGCACTGTCAATGCCGAGGTCTTGTCCGGTTGTTCGTCCGCGTGCGGCACGTCAGCGTCCGAGTGCGTTGGCGAGCTCCTTCTTCGTCATCGTGGAGCGGCCCTTGATGTTCTTCTTCTTGGCCTCGTTGTAGAGCTGCTCCTTCGTCGGACCCTGCGCACCGCTGTGCGAGCGCTGGCCACCGCGCTTCTGCGGCGACATGTCCTTCGTGGACGACTTGCTTGCCGTCTTGGACTCACCGGACTGGGCACGGTTCTTGTTCACCGTGCGCGCGGCGATCTCCTTGGCGCGCTTCGACGAGGCGCCACGGCTGCGGGCGGAGTCCTTGATGTGTTCGTACTGGCGTTCACGTTTCGCGTTCGATCCCGCTGGCATCACGACCTCCTGGTTCGAGCTGAACCGCGAATACCCCCGGTCAGGGCGGTTCACACCTGGGTGACCGGGTAGCCATGACCATGGCGATCTCATCTCGGCTCGACACCGCCCGAGTGCTGGCGACCGTGCTGCTGCCGACGCTGGCGAAAGGCGTCATAGTCCGCAGGCCCGGCGTGATGGCGCTCGCCGAGAAGCTCCAGTCCGACGGCACCGCGATCAGCACGATGCGGCACCTGCGCGACCGCTACGGCCCCGAGCCCGTGCGGCTGCGCATCACCGGACGCAGTGTCGCGATGCTGGTCGACCCCACCGACGTCGGCCGGTTGCTGACCCAGTCACCCGAGCCGTTCGCGTTGGCCACCAAGGAGAAGAAAGCCGCGCTGAACCACTTCCAGCCACACGGCCTCCTCATCTCGGAAGGCGCCGACCGAGAACGGCTCCGGGATCTCAACGAACGCGCCCTGCGACCTGAGAAGTTCGACGTCGAGCCGATCGTGCGCGACGAGGCCGACCTGTTGACCAGGCACGTGATGAGCACCGGCGAGCTGACCTGGGACTCGTTCGCCCAGGCGTGGTGGCGGATCGCGCGCAGGATCGTGCTCGGCGACAGCGCCCGCGGGGACACCCAGCTCACCGACGACCTCAAGGCGTTGCGCCAGAACGCGAACTGGGCGTTCCTGCATCCTCAGCAGCGCGACCTGCGCGAACGTTTCGAACGCAGGCTGGCCGAGTACAACCCGGAGCTGCCGGACCAGGTGCCGCACTGGTTGTTCGCGTTCGACGCGGCCGGCATCGTCACCATGCGCGCGCTGGCCATCGGCGCACGCGGCGCGCACGGCATCCTGGAATCGGCGCGGCTGTGGCCGACGACGCCGGTGATCCTGCGCGAGAGCACGATCGCGACCCGCTGGCACGGCACGTGGCTGCCGGAGAACACCGAGTTCGTGGTGTTCACGCCGTTCTTCCACCGCGACCCGGACCGGCTGCCGTTCGCCGACCGGTACGCCCCGGAGATCTGGGACCAGGCGCGCGACCCTGCGATCGTCCCGTTCAGCGCCGGACCGGGTGAATGCCCAGGTCGTGACCTAGTGCTCGCCACCGCGGGCGCGATGCTGGACGCGTTGAGCGAGCACCTGACGTTCCCGAAGCTCACCGAGCCGCTGCCGGCGACGCTGAACCACTTCGCGCTCCGCTTGCCCGCCACCGCGGTGGGTACTCGCGTGTCATGAACGCACCTCTGCACGCCGTGGTGACGGGGTCGGACTCCGGCATCGGCAAGGCAGTCGCCGTCGCACTGGCGGGCGGTGGTGCCGACC
>NZ_JYJG01000395.1 GCF_000955955.1 Lentzea aerocolonigenes | reverse complement strand
GGGCGGTGGTGCCGACGTCGGCATCACCTACCACCAGGACGCCGACGGCGCCGCGAAGACCGCTGACCAGGTGCGCGAGGCAGGCGCTCGCTGTGCCGTCCGGCAGCTCGACCTCACCTGCCTGCCCACCGCCGCCGCTGTCGTCGACGAACTCGCCGAGGAACTGGGCGGCGTGGACATCCTCGTGAACTGCGCCGGCACCGGCAGCAGCCAGAAGGTCATGGACATGGAGTTCGACACCTGGCGCGAGGTCATCTCGGTCGACCTGGACGGCGCCTTTCTCTGCTGCCAGCGCGCGGCCAAGCACATGATCGCCGCCGGTCGTGGCGGCCGGATCATCAACATCACCTCGGTCCACGAACACCTCCCGCGCGTCGGAGCCGCCCCCTACTGCGCCGCGAAAGCCGGTCTTGGCGCGTTGACCGAGGTGCTCGCGCTCGAGCTGTCCGAGCACGGCATCACGGTGAACTCCGTGGCACCAGGGGAGATCTCGACGCCGATGACCGACCAGGAGGACGTCGACCCGCACACCCAGCCCCGTCCAGGAGTCCCGCTCGGCCGTCCTGGTCACGCTCACGAGGTCGCGGCCGTGGTCGCGTTCCTCGCCACTCCGGCCGCCGGTTACGTGACGGGCGCTTCGTTCGTCGTGGACGGAGGCATGTCCCTGATGGGACCGCAGGCCAGCGGAATGCTCAACGACGAGAAGTGGAGGCAGCCCTGATGCGTGCCGTGGTGCTCAACTGCACCCTCAAGAAGTCGCCGGACCAGTCCAACACCGACCTGCTCGCCCAAGTCGTCGTCGACGAGCTGACCAAGAAGGACGTCGAGGTCACCACCTATCGGCTGGGGGACCACAACATCCCGCCCGGTGTCACGACCGACGAGGGTCCCGGCGACGAGTGGCCGCGCATCCACGCCTCACTCCTCGGCGCCGAGATCCTGGTCGTCGCGACGCCGACGTGGGTCGGCCGGCCGTCCTCGCTCGCGCAACGGGCGCTGGAGCGGATGGACGCGATGATCTCCGAGACCAACGACGAAGAGCGACCGGTGGCCTACAACCGGGTCGCGGGTGTGGTCGTGACCGGCAACGAGGACGGCGCGCACCACGTGATCAGCGAGATCGCCGGAGGGCTCGGCGACATCGGCTACACGATCCCGGGGCAGGCCTGGACGTACTGGAACAAGGGTCCGGGGCCGGGGCCCAGCTACTCGGACACCGACGAGGGTCACGAGTGGTCGGAGAACACCGGGCGGACCATGGCCGCCAACCTCCACGCGGTCGCCCTGGCTTTGGCGGAACGCCCGATCCCGGCCTGACCGAGCGCCACGAGCACGCCGATCACGAGCGGCCAGTGAACACCGGCCGGACCATGACCGCCAACCTCCACGCCGTCGCCCTGGCTTTGGCGGAACGCCCGATCCCGGCCTGACCGAGCGCCACGAGCACGCCGATCAAGAGTCCTCCCAGGACATCCGTCGGCCAGTGCACGCGGGTGCGCAGGCGGCTGTAGGCGACGAGGAGCACGAGCGGCGTCACGACCACAGCGGCCCCGCGGTCCTCCAGCGCGGTGGCCGCGCCGAACGCGGCGGCCGTCACCGCGTGCTTGGAGGGGAACGACGACGAGTCGGGGTGCTCGGGAAGTGCCTGCCGCGCAGGCATGTTCGCGGCGGGCGGCCTCTGGCGGTGCACGACCACGCTGATCAGGTGGCCGATCGGCATCGCCACCGCCGCTGCCGCGAGCGCGCGTTTGGCGGTCTTCTTCTTGCCGCACAACGCGAGAACGCCGGCGACCGGTAGCCAGAGCACACCACCGCGTGCGGTCTCACTGGCCCCGATCACCAACCGGCTGGGACGTCCAGTCGGCAAGAACTCGCTGTCGTGCAACGAGTCCTCGTCCAGTTCTTCCAACTCATCGTCACCGTTCACCCTGAACTGATACCCAGATCGGGCGGTGTGAAATCAGGGCCAGGACGGTTCCTCGCTGTGCGCGATCACGAGCTCGCGCACCTCGCAGTCCTTCGGCTGGCTCAACGCGAACACGATCGCCGCCGCCACCCGGTCCGGCGGGTTCAGCTTCTCCAGGTCCTTCGGCCGGTACTGCTCGGTGCGGTCGTCGAAGAAGTTCGTCCGCATCCCACCGGGCACGACCAGCGTGACCCCGACCCGTCCCGCGGTCTCGGCCGCCAGTGCGCGGGTGAACCCGACGACCCCGAACTTCGAGGCGCAGTAGGCCGTCGCGTCACTGACGGCACGCAACCCGAGCGTGGACGCGACCGTCACCACTCGCCCGTTCCGCAGATGCGGCAACGCGGCCCGCACGACGGCAGCCGTGCCGAACAGGTTGACCTTGACGACGTTCTCCCACTCCTCCGCCGGGACCTCCGCCAACGTGCCGCAGCGGTCGACACCGGCCGCCGTGACGACGCCGCCGAAGCCGCCGTGCCGTTCGGCGAGCTTGGCCACGGCGGCTTCGGCTGCCCGCCCGTCCGACAGGTCCACCAGTTCGAAGTCCGCGGTGGAGGGCGCCGACTTGTCCAGCACCAACGGTGTTCCCCCGGCTTCGCGCACCGCGTCCACGACGGCCGCGCCCAGCCCGCCCGCGCCTCCGGTCACCAGCACGTTCCCCAGCATCAAGCCCTCCTCGACAGGATCTCAGTGGTCGAATGCCCGCGGTGGTACGGCACGACGACCGTCCGGCCGCCCCAATGCCGCACGACTTCGGCTTCCGGCAGCAGTTCGGCGGTGTAGTCGCCGCCCTTCACCCACACGTCCGGCCTCAGGCGCCTCAGCACGTGTTCCGGCGTGTCCTCGCCGAACACGACCACGTCGTCCACGGACTCCAACGCCCGCAACACCTCGATGCGCTCGTCCTGCCGGTTGACCGGCCGGCCCTCACCCTTCAGCCTCCGCACCGACAGGTCGGAGTTGAGGCACACCACCAGGCAGTCCCCCAACGCCCGCGCCGCAGCCAGCATCCGCACGTGCCCGGGATGCAGGACGTCGAAACACCCGCCCGTGGCAACGACAACGCCGCCACGCCGGCGCACTTCCTCCACAGTGGACGGCAGCGGTGCACGCATGCCCGAGACCCCGCCGTGAGCCAGGAACTCGGCAGCGGCCCCCACCGCGTCAGCAACGGCGTCGTCCAGAGCGGCACCCGCGGCCAGCCGGACGGCGGCCGTCACGGCGAACCTGTCCCCCGCTCCACACGGATCGGCTACCGGAACAGCGGGCGCGGGAACGGCGACCGGCGTCCCTCCACAGTGGAGCAATGCGCCCTTTCCGCCCATCGTCACCACCACGGCCCGCGCCTGCCAGTACGACAACCTGCCAGTCCGACAACAACTTCGCCGCGGCCTCATCCGGATCGGCCGTACCGCTGAACGCGGTGGCTTCGGAAAGGTTCGGCGTGGCCAGCCGGACTCCGGGAACCGGTGCCGGTCCGCGCGGATGCGGATCCCACACCACCGGCACCCGCGTCAGAACCGCTCGCAGCCGTTCGTCGCGCAGCAGCCCGCGGCCGTAGTCGGAGGCGAGCACGAAGTCCGCCGACAGCACGACGTCGAGCATGTCGTCGGTGACCTGCGGTGCCTCCGAGCCACCACCACGGTCCACGCGGGCCAAAGACGTGCCGTCACAACGCAGACGTGTCTTCACCGGCACGGAAGCAGCCCGCCCGAACACGCGGGGCACGTCGACCAGGGACCGCAGCCGCTCCCCCGTCTCGTCCTCGGACAACGCGCTGACCAGGGTCACGTCCACGCCGTCCCGCGCGGCCATCGCAGCCGCCAGAGCAGCTCCACCGGCTCGTGCGTGCTCGCCGACGACATCGAGCACGGGCGCAGGAGCGTCCGGGCATAGCCGCGAGACAGTTCCGACAACATCGATGTCCAGCAACGTGTCGCCAACAACGACGAGCTTCACGACGCCCTCCGATAGGCCGCCGGCAGTGCCGCTTCGAAGGCCTCGCACAACGCGTGCACCACCACCAGCTGTGCCTCCTGCACATGACAGGCGTCGCCGGGCAGCGCGAGCGTGTCGTCCGCCAGTGAGGCCAGCGGGTTGGGCGACGGCCCGGTCAGCGCCCACACTCTCGCTCCCGCCAACCGGGCCGCATGCGCTGCCTCCAGCAGGTTCGGACTGCGCCCGCTCGTCGACAGCAGGATCACCAGATCACCCGGCCTCGCGTGTGCCGTGATCTGCCGCGCGAAGACCTGGTCGTAGCCGTAGTCGTTGGCGATCGCGGTGACGCTCGAGGTCTCGGAGCACAACGCCAGCGCGGAGAACGGCGCGCGGTCGTGCCGGTAGCGCCCGACCAGTTCGGCCGTCAGGTGCTGGGCTTCCGCGGCGGATCCGCCGTTGCCGGCCGCGAGCACCCTGCCGCCGTCCACCAGCAGTCGCGCGAGCGATGCGCCCCAGCGGTGGATCCGCCGGGATTCAGCACGAAGACCGTCGAGCGTGCCGGTCAGTCCGTCCAGGTGGCTTTCGACCGTCACCGCGCCACCGCCAAACCGTCGCTCGCACCGACGCGCTGGTAGACGAGCTCCGTGCGGGCAGCGACCTCGTCCCACGTGTATCTGGCCTGCACCCGGTCCTGACCGGCCATTCCGTACGCCATGCCACGAGAGCGGTCCGCGAGCAGCCTGCGCAGCGCCCGGCCCAGGTTCCTGGGGTCACGCGGCGGGGTGAGCACGCCCGTGACGCCGTTGACCACGGTGTCCGTCAATCCGCCGACAGCCGACGCGACCACCGGGACACCGCACGCCATCGCCTCCAGCGGCACGATGCCGAACGGCTCGTACCACGGCACGCAGGCCACGACGTCCGCCGAACGCAGCAGAGCCGGCATGTCCGCGCGCGCCACCTGTCCGATCAGGTGGACCCGGTCCGACACACCGCAGGCCTCCGCGCACGCGAGCAGCCGTTGCGCCTCGGGGTCGTTCTTCAGGTCGCGGGCGCCTCCCGCGATCACCAGCTCGGTGTCCGGAACGAGTGGCAGTGCGGCGATGAGGTCCTCGAAACCCTTGCGCGGCACCAGTCTGCCGACCGACACGATCCGATGTGGTGCGGCCCGCCCGGCGACCGGCCCGATCGGCGCGAACAGCTTCGTGTCGACACCGCACGGTACGATCGTGATCTTGTTCCGCTTCAGGCCCATGGCGATCAGTTCGTCGACCTCGTCGTCACAGGTGGCGGCGACGGTGTGAACCTCGTGTCCCACCAACCGTTCCATCGTGATCCGGTCGGCCGGGCTGGTGTCCTGCGCGCCCTGGTGACGGCGCTTCACCGTGCCGAGCGCGTGATAGGTGTGCACGACCGGGATGTGGTCGCGGCGCACGGCCAGCACCGAGGCCAGCCCGGACATCCAGAAGTGGCTGTGCACCACGTCCGGCCGCTGGACCTGCCAGTCGCGCATCAGGAACTTGGAGAAGTCGGTCATGTGCGGCAGGAGCTCGTCCTTCGGCACCTGCTTCGCCGGTCCCGCGGGCACGTGCACGACCTCGTAGCCGTCCGGGGTGGCGACGCGGCGGGGTAACCCGCGGGCGTCGCGCCGGGTGTAGACCGCCACCTCGTGACCCCGCAGCACAAGTGCTGCCGCGAGTGCCGCCACGTGGACGTTCTGTCCTCCCGCGTCGGCACCTCCCAGAGCCGCGAGCGGGCTGGCGTGCTCCGACACCATCGCGATCCTCATCCGATCACCTCCTTCAACAGCACGTCCCAGTTGCGCAAGAACGCGTCGAGCCCGTAGCGGGTGAGCGCGAAGTCGCGCGCCCGTTCTCCTTTTTCCTTTGCCAGCACGGGATCTGCGATCAGCTCCCGTGCCTCACGCACCAATTCCTCCACGTTGGCCGAGATGGCACCCACTTCCGCCGGCAACCGCACTGCCTCCGTGCACGCCAATGCGACCACCGGCATGCCGATGTGCATGGCCTCCAGCAACGACAGCCCGAGCGACGTCCAGCGCGGGGTGTGCACATAGACGCGCCGCCGGGCGAGTTCCCGGTGCAACGTCGGCAGATCGTGGTCCCCCAGGCCGCCGATCTGCTCGGTGTTCATGCCGAACACGTCGACGGGGTCGAATCTCGGCAGCAGGTCCGTGCCGACGATCCGGCCACGGCGGACCGGGTCGTTGATCACAGCCGCCGCGCGCGGGAGTTCCCCGGTGTAGAGCGGCCCTGGGTCGACGACGCCGTGCTCGATCACGACGGTCCTGGTGCTGCCGCAGTCCCACATCAGGTCGTTGAAGTGCGTGACGTGCACGACCGTGCCGTCCCACCCGGCCAGCGGATGCTCCTCGGCGGGCGCGCGCGGCGTGTTGTGCTCCAGGTACACCACCGGGATGCCGGCCGGCACCTGCGAGAGCTCCTCGACCCGTTGCACGACCGCGACATCGGCATCGTCCACTTCGGACAGACCTACTTCACTCGCCTGCCACGGCCTTCCTGCCAGCCCGATGCCATGTGGTGGTCCTGGAATCAAGTACTCGTGCCCGCCCTGGACGAACGAGTGCGTCCACGACCCGTGCACGTGCCACAGCAGAATCCTCACGACGTCACCTCTGCCACGGCCGCGACGACATCAGCGGGGTCGACCAGATCGAGGCACGGGTGACCGGGCACCGGGCAGTCGCGGGCCCTCGTCCCACGACACGGTGCGTTCTGGTCACCGAGAAGCACATGCCGTCCGTGCGGAGCCCACCTGACAGCCGGCACCACCGGGGCGAACAACGACACGACCGGTGTACCGACCGCGGCCGCGAGGTGGGCGGGGCCGGTGTTGCCGACGACGACGGCCTCGGCACCGGCGAGCACCCCGGCCAGTTCGCGGAAGCTGGTGCGCCCGCCCAGATCGGTTCCGCACGCGCCAGCGACGTGTTCGGTCAGCCCGGCTTCTGCCGGGCCTCCGGTCACGACGACGCGATGCCCTGCCGCGGTCAGCGCGACCACGGCCTTCGCCCAGCGATCAGGCGACCAGGTGCGGGCGGGCGCCGTCGCACCGGGGTGGACCACCACGTACGGATGGCTCAGTTCGGTCCCTGTGAGTTCGAACGCCGGCGGCTCGACGATCGCGAGCCTGCCGTCAGCGGCGTCGAATCCCGCGGCGCGCGCGACTTCCAGCGCCCGTTCCGCCTCGGGGACGTCCGGATCGTCGCGCAACCGGACGTCCAGCAGTGATCCGGCGTAGTCGACCGATCGCGCGACGATCTTCGGCACGCCCGCCAGCCGCAGCAGCAACGCCAGCGGCAGCGGGCTCTGGTGGAACGAGGTGAGGATCAACGCCACATCGGCGCGAACTCCGCGCACCAGCGCCGTGACGGCCTCGACGTCGAACGGCCGGACGTCCGGTGCGGGGTGGACGACCCACGGGCATTCCCACTCGACGATCCGGGTGACGCCGGGCAGCAGTTCCGCAGCCTGAACGCCGCTGGGACCGCACAGGAGGACGACCTCGCCCGCCGCCGCGGCCGCGCGCACGGCCGGTCCGGCGAGCAGCACGTCGCCGTCGCTGTCGAGTCGTGCCACGAGGGTTCTCACCGGACCATCTCCAGCACGGCGTGCAGGTCAGGGGCGGTGTGGGGCGCTTGTTCGACCTCTTCTGGCCGAGTCACCGCGGTGGGCACCAGAAGCGGTACGGCACCAGCGGCGCTCGCTGCCGCCACATCCGCCCCGATGTCGCCGACCAGCAACGTGCGCTGAGGGCTGACCCCGAGCGCGGCACAGGCAGCGAACACCAGGCCGGGAGCGGGTTTGCGGCACGCGCAGCCCTCGGCGGGGTGGTGCGGGCAGACCTGCCAGGTGCCGAACCGGCCCAGCAGCTCCTCCACCCGTGCGTTCACCGCGGCGACCTGCGTCTCGGTGAGCAGTCCTCGGCCGATGCCGGACTGGTTGGTCACCACGCCCGTGCGAATGCCGTGTGTGCGCAGGTCCCGCAACAATTCGCGGGCACCTGGCATCGGCGCGACACGGCTCGGATCGCCGTTGTACGGGACGTCCTGGATGAGCGTGCCGTCGCGGTCGAAGAGCACCGCGTCGAAGGCCTGGTCCATAGAGGAGATTTAGCCTTCGGCGACGACTTGAAACGCTACTCGGCGAAGCGGTTCACAACACCGGGCTGGCCTGGACGCCCTTGCCTTCGCCGATTCCCCGCACGAGCGCTTGAAGCGTCTCCTGCGCGTCGTACCGCGGTTCCCAGCCGAGCTCCGTCCGTGCCCGTGACGCGTCCAGCAGCGGCGCCTTCAGGGCCAGGTCCACCCATCCCGGCGGAGTGGGCTGCAGCCTCAATCGCCAGGTGACATTCGCCAGTAGGCGCAACAGCCACGGCGGGACGGGCACGTGCCGACCGCCCAGCACCTCCGCCAGGACACGGGGAGTGACGACAGGTTCGGCCACGAGGTTCACCGCGCCGTGCAGTCGTTGCTTCAGGATTCGCGCGAGGGCGTCGGCGACGTCGTCCGAGTGCACGAACTGCAGCACCAGGTCGCTGGGCAGCGGCAGGATCGGAATCCGGTGCCGGAACAGGGCTTTCGGCACCAAACCGCCCAGGAAGTAGTCGCGGATCTCGGAGCCCGCTTCGGACTGCAGGATCAGGCCGGGGCGTGGCCGGGAGATCAGCATGCTGGTCTCGAACTGGTTCAGCATGTGCTCCACCGCGGCCTTGTGCCTGCTGTAGAACGACGTCCTCACGCCGTCGACCGGCCAGCCCTCGTCGACCCGCTTGTCCTTGCGCGACGGCGAGTACGCGCCGACCGAGGACATGTGCACGAGGTGCGGTACGCCGGCTTTGGCCGCGGCGGTGAAGACGCGGGAGGAACCGGCGACGCTCACCCGGTACAGCTCGCGTTCGTCGCGCGACGGCTGGATGAGCCACGCGAGGTGGACCACGGCGTCGGCGTTCTCGAACGCGATGTCGAGCAGCTCTTCCGCGCCGGGCTGGCCGATGTCGACCGGTGTCCAGTCGAGTCCTTTGTACGGCGGCGCGTCCTGCGGCGGACGGCGGGAGATGCCGTGCACCTGGACGTCGGGTTCGTCGGCGAGCCTGCGCAGGAGCGCGGTGCCGACGTTGCCGGTCGCACCGGTGACGACGACCTTCACGATCGTGCCCGCGCGGTCTCGCGGTTGTTCGCCTTCTCGATGGCGTCGACCAGTTCGTCCTTGGTCATCTGCGACCGGCCCTCGATCTTGAGCCGCTTCGCGATGTCGTAGAGGTGTTGCTTGCTCGCGTTGGCGTCCACCCCGCCCGCGGTCTCACCTTCCGCCGGTGTGCTGCGTTCAGCCTGCTTGTCCGACGGACCCTTCTCCTTCTTGGGCTCCCAGTGGTCGCCGACCTTCTCGAAGCTGTGTTTGAGCGCCGAGAACGCGGTGCGGTGCGCCCGTTCGCCCTCGCCGTACGTCTCGACGGCGGAGTCGTGCGCCTTGATCCACGTCCGCTGCGCCTTCTTCGGTGACCGCGCCACCGTGCTGGGCAGTTCCTGACGTCCGGGCATGGCCCCTCCAAGGTTTCGACCTGCGCTGACGGGTACCCGCCAGTGATGACCGCCATGCACGCCATCGACGTCCACAGCCCCCGCGACTCGCAACTGGTCGGCTGGCTGCCCACCGCCACTTCCGCCGAGGTGTCCGCCGCGCTGTCGTCGGCCCGGTCCGTCTGGCCGACCTGGGCGTCGGTGTCAGCGGCGGAACGCGGCGAAGCGCTGAAGGAAGCCGCTTCGTCGTTGCGGGCACGGGCGAGCGATCTCGCGACAGTCGTGGAAACCGAGACCGGACGGCCGTTCGGGTCGGCTCGCGAGGGCGTGCTGGCGGGTGCGTCGACGCTGGAGCAGTACGCCGAGCTCGGTCCAGTCCATCGTGGACGGTCGCTGCTCGGTTCGGCGGTGGACTTCATGGTTCCAGAACCACGCGGTGTGGTGGTCGCGCTGACGCCGTGGAACGACCCGGTGGCGGTGGCGTGCGGGTTGCTGGGCGCGGCGTTGGTCACCGGGAACGTCGTGGTGCACAAGCCGAGTGAACGCTGCCCGCACACAGGTCTGTTGCTCGCCACCGTTCTCATGCCGTGCTTCCCCGCCGGTGTGCTGCAGACGCTGGTGGGCGATGGCGAGATCGGTGGTGCGCTGGTGAGTTCCTCCGACGTCGACCTCGTCGCACACGTCGGCAGCACCGCGGCCGGGCGTGCGATCGCGTCCGTGTCCTCAGCGAAGTTGTTGCTGGAGAACGGGGGCAACGACCCGTTGCTCGTCGACGACGACGTGGATCCGGCCTGGGCCGCGGCGCAGGCGGCGTTGGGCGCCTTCACGAACGCGGGTCAGCTGTGCACCTCGGTCGAGCGGATCTACCTGCACAAGACGATCGCCAAGCCGTTCCTGGACGCGTTGTGCGCCGAGGCCCGCAGGTGGAACGAGAATCCGCAGCCGCTGGTCGACACGCGGCACCGTTCGTCGGTGCACTCGCAGGTCGCCGACGCGCTGGGAGTCGGGGCCTCCGCCCTGGTCGGCGGTTCGGTTCCGGACGGTCCCGGCGCCTACTACCCGGCGACGGTGCTGGCGGACTGCTCGTCGGCGATGCGGGTGATGTGCGAGGAGACGTTCGGCCCGGTCGCTCCGGTGCAGCTGGTGTCGTCGTTCGACGAGGGCCTGTCGGAGGCGTGCTCCGGCGACTACGGCCTGGCCGCCACCGTGCTGACCAGCTCGATGGAGCACGCCCAACGCGCGTGGCGGTCGCTTCCGGTCGGCACGGTGAAGATCAACGCGGTGTTCGGCGGTGCTCCAGGAGGTGCTGCTCAGCCGCGTGGCGCATCCGGCACGGGGTTCGGTTACGGGCCTGAACTTCTTGACGAGATGACCACCACCAAGGTGGTTCACCTCGGGGTTCCGAACGGCCTGTCCTGAACACGACGACCACCGCCCACAACCACCGCCCACAACCACCGCCCACAACCACCGTCCACAACCAGCGCCGTTCACCTCGGGGTTCTACCGGCCAATCCTGATCAACCGGAACCCCGCTTCCGTCACCTTGTCCTCGGGCAGAACGTTGCGCGTGTCGAAGATCCGCGGGTGCCTGACGGTGTCCGCCAGCTCCGGCCAATCCAGCTCCGCGAACTCGGGCCATTCCGTCAGCACCACCAGCATGTCCGCGTCTTCCGCAGCTTCCGCGGCGGAGGTCGCGGTCTTGATGTCCGGTTGGTCGTCGCTGACGCACGGGTCGTAGGCCTTGAGCTCAACGCCTTCCTGAGCGAGCAGTGCGGCCACGACGAGCGCGGGTGAGTCGCGCAGGTCGTTCGTGCCCGCCTTGAACGTGAGGCCGAACAGCCCGATCTTGGCGCCGTCGAGCTTGCCGACTTCCCGGCGAATCCTGTCGACCACCCGGTGCGGCTGGTGCCAGTTGGTGCTGACTGCGGCTTCGACGGTCGCGAAGTCGACGCCGGCCGATTTCGCCGTGGCGAGCAACGCGAGAGTGTCCTTGGGCAGGCATGATCCGCCCCAGCCCGGTCCCGGTTGCAGGCAGGACGCGCCGATCCGGTCGTCCAGCCGCATGCCTTCGGTGACGCCGGTGATGTCGGCGTCGAGGTGCTCGCACAGTTCCGCCAACGTGTTGACGTACGACAGTTTCAGCGCCAGGAAGCAGTTGCTGGCGTACTTGACCAGTTCGGCGCTCGTGTTGTCGGTGAGCACGGTCGGCGCACCCGTTGCGGCGTACAGCTCGGCCACCTCGTGGGCCTGGCGCTCGGTCCGCGCGCCGACCACGATCCGTTGGGGGCGCAGGAAGTCCTCGACGGCATGCCCTTCCCTGAGGAACTCCGGGTTCGACACGACTCCGGGATGCCGGACCGCGGTGCCGACCGGAACCGTCGACTTCAGCACCACGCCGTGGTCGAGTTCGCCCAGCACTTCCTCGACCGCCGACAGATCAGCCGCGCCGTCGGCTCCGGTGGGTGTCGGCACGCAGACGAACGTGAAGTCCGCATCGGACGTCGTGCTGCCCGTGACGAACCGCAGGTTGCCGCTGTGCAGGCCTTCCACGACCAGTTCGCGCAAGCCGGGTTCGTGCAGGGTGATCTCACCCGCGTTGAGCGCCTCGATCTTGGTCTCGTCGTTGTCCGCGCAGATCACCCGGTGGCCGAGGTGCGCGAAGCAGGCGGCCGTGGTCAGGCCGACGTAGCCGGCTCCGATGACACCGATTCGCTTTGCTCGCACAACACACCTCCCACCGCGTCGAGGACTTCTTCCACCGTGATCTTCAGCAGCCCCGGATCGGGTTCGTCGGCGAACGTGTCGCCTGTCTCGCCGTGCCAGAGCACCCGGTGCGGGCCTCGCCTCGGTCCCCAGATGTCAGGCGAGACCGGTCCGAACAGCAGCACCGACGGCGTGCCGTAGGCGGTGGCGACGTGGGCGACACCGGTGTCGCCGCAGATGACGAGCCTGGCGGTGGCGATCAGGTCCATGAGCTCGGCCAGACTGCCGTTCACGGGGTCCGGGCTGACGTGGCGCGCCAGGTCGTACTCGCCCGGTCCCGCGGTGACGACGACATCGCGCAATGCCAGCGCGACAGCCTCGTACCTCTCCACCGGCCATCTGCGAGCGCCCGTGCTCGCACCCGGATGGATCACGACCTGGTTCGTCCGCGGACCGAGCGGGCGCAACCGGAAGTCGTCCGGATCGCACCGGATCCCGTTGCGCTGCAACAAGTGACACCACCGGGCCATCTCGTGCAGCTCGGCCGGCCAGTCCCCGGCCCATCCTTTGTAGGTGATCACGTGCCGTGGCCGCGTCGCCAGCAATCTCTCGACGCTCTGCGGTCCCTTGCCGTGCAGGTTCACCGCGAGGTCCGGCCGTTCGAAGTCGATCCGGCCGAGCTCCTCCGTCGGCAACAGCCGGTCCACGGCCTCGATCCGCTCCACCGCGTCCCTCAGCCACTCCGGGGCCGCGAGCGTGATCTCCGTCTGCGGAAACGCTGCCCGCAACGCCCGGAGCGCGGGCACAGCGGCCATCAGGTCCCCCAGCCCGAGCGCTCTCAGCACGAGAATCCTCACGGCCGCACCCGCCGATGCCGGACCTCGCCCCGGATCCGGTGCGCACAGGCGGCGGGCGGGATCAGCGCACTGGTGACCACCATCCGCGCGATCTCGTCCGGTGTCCGCGGTCCCGGGGCGATCCGCTGCACCGCGAACCACCCGGTGAGTGCCGCCCAGACCGTTCCCAGAAGTACTGCCGCCCGGCGCCGTCCAGTCAGTCCACAAAGGACAGCAGCGAGCCCCGCCGCTGTCGTCAACGCGTGCGTCCGAAGCCGTCCCCGCTGCCCGCCGATGCGCGAACGCCACCGCGCGCCCACCAGCCGTCGCATCAACGCGTCGTCGGCGTTGCCGCGCTGCTGGTCCACACTCGTCATGAAGGTCGCGGGCTTCACGGGGTGCGTCGTCACCCGCGAGCCCTGCAAGATCCGATAGCCGAGGTCCTGCACGCGCAACGCCAGCTCGGCATCCTCGCGGTAGGCACGGGGAAAGCGTTCGTCGAAGCCGCCGGACCGCGCCAACGCCTCCCGCCGGTACGCCATGTCAGCGGTGATCCAACGGGCAGTGGCCAGACCTGCGGTACCGCGTTCGGCGTCGGTGGGCCGGCGATCGCCGGGCAACGGCACGACGATGCGAGCCTGGGTGGCGCCGACGTCTTCCGGCAGGTCCGCGAGATCCGCGCTCAGCTGCTCTTTCCAGTCCGGCGCCAGCACCACGTCGTCGTCGAGGAACGCCACCCAGTCGCCACGGGCCTCGCGCCAGCCGGTGTTGCGCGCGGCGGCGGGGCCGAGGCCGGTCTCCCGGTCGTCCACCACGATGATCTCCAGCGGTTCCGGCCCCGAACCCTCGACCAGCGTGTCCAGCAGGTCGTTCAGGTTCGGGCGGCCGACGGTGGGGATCACGACGGAGTAGGTCATCGGCGCACCACGTACGGGCCGATGGCGAGCAGGTCGACCGGTGAGGAACCGAAGCACTCCAGGGCGTCACGGGGCGAGTCGACCATGGGACGTCCGGCGGTGTTGAGGCTGGTGTTCACCACGACCGGCACCCCGGTCCGCGCCTCGAACTCGCGCAACATCCGTTCCAGCAACGGATCGCCGGCCACGGTCTGCGCTCGCGCGGTGCCGTCCACGTGCACGACGGCGGGGATGCGATCGGTCCATTCCGGACGGACGTCGTGCACGAAAAGCATGTAGGGGCTGGGAATCGGCCCGCGCGAGAACACCTCGGCAGCCCGATCGGCCAGCACCATCGGGGCCACCGGCCGGAACTGCTCGCGGCCCTTCACGTCGTTGAGCCGGGTCAGGTTCTCGGCGAAGCACGGGTTCGCGAACAGCGATCGACGCCCCAGCGCACGCGGGCCGTACTCGCTGCGCCCCTGGAACCACGCCACGATCTTGTTCGCGGCCAGCGCCTCGGCCACCTCCACCGCCACGTCCGCGGGCTTCTCGAACGGCACCGCGGCGACGCGCAGCACCGTTTCGATCTCCTCGTCCGAGAATCCCCGGCCGAGGTCGGCACCGGGCATCGCGGACACCCGGTCCGACACGTGCAGCGCCGCCCCCAGAGCCGTGCCCGCATCACCGGCGGCTGGCTGGATCCAGACCTCGTCGAACGGTCCCTCAGCGAAGATCCGCGTGTTCGCGACGCAGTTCAACGCCACCCCGCCCGCCATGGTCAGCCGTCGTTCACCGGTGCGGTCGTGCAGCCAGCGCACCAACTCCAGCAGCACCTCCTCCAGCCGCACCTGCACGCTCGCGGCCAGTTCGGCGTGCTCCTGGGTCAGCTCTTCGTCCTTCGCCCGCTGTTTGGCCAGCGTGCTCCAGTCCAGCGGCCGGATCTCGAAGCCGCCTTCGTGAACCAGTACGTGCTCGCGCAGCAGGTCCAGGTGCACTGGCTTGGCGTGCGCCGCCAGGGCCATGACCTTGTATTCGTCGCTGGAACGCAGGAATCCGAGATGTTCGGTCAACTCCTCGTACATCAGGCCGAGCGAGTGCGGCAGCCGTTGCGACGCGAAAGTGGTCAGCTCATGGTCGACGTACCGGCCGGCCAGATGAGACCCGCATTCACCGCGACCGTCCGCCACGAGCACCGCGCAGTTCCCGTCGAACGGCGCGGCGAGCCCGGTGGAAGCGGCGTGGGCGACGTGGTGCGGCACGAACCGCACGATCTCGGGATCCAGTCCGGGCAACGCCGTCGCCAGGAACCGCGGAGCCTGGCGGGCGTAGGTCGTCCGCAGCTCCTCCCACGGCGCGTACTCGGCGTCGACCAGCGACGGGTCGTACGAATACGCCACCACGTCGAGGTCGGCG
Source organism: Lentzea aerocolonigenes (assembly GCF_000955955.1). GTDB lineage: Bacteria > Actinomycetota > Actinomycetes > Mycobacteriales > Pseudonocardiaceae > Lentzea > Lentzea aerocolonigenes_A. The sequence goes on along the minus strand of NZ_JYJG01000395.1, from coordinate 8,053 downwards.
GCGGTCAACCCGGCCTGCTCGAGGCACCAGCGCGCGGCCAGCTCCGGCTGCTCCCACGCCGAGAACGGCACGGGCCGCTTGCCGTGCTTGCGACGGGAGAACCGTTCCTCCTCCGCCGCCGCCACGATCTCGCCGTCGACCACCAGTGCCGCGGCCGGGTCGTGGAACACCGCGTTGATCCCGAGAACTCGCATGAGGTGCGGCTACCCGGCAAACTCCCCGGCAAACGACGGAGATCCTGCCTCAACGGCGCCGGCGGCTACCCGGCAAACTCCACGGCAGACGACGGAGATCCCGCGCCAACAGCACCGGCAGCTACCCGGCAAAGTCCGCGGCAAACGACAGAGATCCCGCCCCAACAGCACCACCGGCTACCCGGCAAACTCCACGGCAGACGACGGAGATCCTGCACCAACAGCACCAGCAGCTACCCGGCAAACTCCACCGCAAACGACAGAGATCCCGCCCCCAACAGCACCAGCAGCTACCCGGCAAACTCCACCGCAAACGACAGAGATCCCGCCCCCAACAGCACCAGCAGCTACCCAGCGAACTCCCGGGCGAACGACCGGAGTCCCTCGTCCAGCGGCACGCGGGGCTGCCAGCTCAGGATCTCGCCGGCCAGGCTGATGTCCGGCCGCCTCCGCCGTGGGTCATCGGTCATCGGCTCAATGTGCCGGACGACAGAAGCACTGCCCGTGACCTCGATGGTCTTGTGCGCCACGTCCAGCACGGTGACCTCGGCGGGGTTGCCGAGGTTGATCGGGCCTGGGTGATCGCTGCGAGCCATCGCGAGCAGCCCGCGCACCAGATCCGAGACGTAGCAGAGCGACCGCGTCTGCAGCCCGTCACCGTGCACGGTCAACGGTTCGCCCGCCAACGCCTGCCGCAGGAACGTCGGGATCATCCGGCCGTCCTTCGCCCGCATCCGGGGCCCGTACGTGTTGAAGATCCGCACAATTCCCGCGTCCACGCCGTGCTCTGCCCGGAACGCCACGGTCATCGCCTCACCGAACCGCTTCGCCTCGTCGTAGACACTGCGCGGCCCGATCGGGTTCACGTGCCCCCAGTACGACTCCCGCTGCGGATGCTCCTCAGGGTCCCCGTAGACCTCGCTGGTGGAGGCGACGACCACGCGGGCTTTCTTGCGGCGGGCCAGATCCAGCACGTGGTAGGTGCCGAAACCGCCCGTCCGCAACGTGTCCACGGGCATCCGCAGGTAGTCCACCGGGGACGCCGGGCACGCCAGGTGCAGGATCAGGTCGACCGGTCCGAGCAGGTCCAGCGGCCGCGACACGTCCGCCGCGACCACTCCCACGCCGTCCGGCACGTTGTCCCGCGAGCCGGTGCGGAAGTCGTCGACGCACACCACCTGCGCGCCGTCACGCAGCAGCGCCTCGCAGACGTGCGAACCGAGAAAACCCGCGCCGCCGGTGACGACAACTCTCACGTCATTCCTCCTCTGTCCGTCGCCTGGTTCCCCCGGACAGCCGCCGCAAACACGTGTCACCTCGTTCGTGCACGGGTAGCCGGGAGCACATGGAAGGCAGCAGGCTCACCGTGCTCATCGCACTGCTCGCGAACCTCGCCGTCGCGGTGCTCAAACTCGTCGCAGGCTTGCTGTCCGGCTCCGGCGCGCTGCTGTCGGAGGCGGCGCACTCGGTCGGCGACACGTCGACGCAGCTTCTACTGCTCACCGCCGTCAAGCGTTCTGAGCGTCCGGCCGACGCGAAGCACCCGTTCGGGTACGGCAAAGAGCGCTACTTCTGGTCGTTGCTCGCCGCGTTCGGGATCCTGATCTCCGGCGCGGTGTTCTCGCTGTACCAGGGCGTGCACACGATCATCACGCCGCACGAGGAGAGCACCTACGTGTGGGTGAACTACGTCGTGCTCGCCATCGCGTTCGTCATGGAGGGTGTGTCGCTCGTGCAGGCGACCCGTCAGGTCCGCCGGGAGGCCGAGGAACACGACGTCTCCATGGCAGGAGAACTGCGCGGCACCGACGACCCGACACCGCGCGCCGTGTTCACCGAGGATCTCGCCGCCGTGATCGGCATCGTGCTCGCGGCGGCCGGAGTCGCGCTCCACCAGCTGACCGGATCCGCCGTGTGGGACGGCATCGCGTCGATCCTCATCGGCGTGCTGCTGGCCGTGGTCGCGGTGCTGCTCGGCCGCGTCTGCAAGGGCCTGCTGATCGGGCGCCAGGCTGACCAACGACTCGTGCGAGCCGTCTGGGACCACATCGAGAAGCAGCCGGAGGTCGACGATTTGGTCGACGTCCAGACAATGCTCACAGGAACGGACAAAGTGCTCGTATGTGCACGAGTCGACTTCATCGACACCTATTCGGCCGGTGACGTGGAACAAGCCTGCATTCGCATCGACAACGAGCTGCGCGAGCTGTTCCACGACGTCGACGAGGTGTTCATCCAGCCAGTACCCAGGTCGGACGCTGATTTGCGCGAGCGTGTTCTAAGGCGTTACGGGCGCGTTCTGACCGATTGAGTTTCAGCACGACAATGCCGGGTACTGCTTTTTCGTGGATCGCATCGCCGACGTATGGGGACCACGCACTCCGCACGGACGTGGAACTGACTGGCCGGTACGGGTCGACCAGCAGCTCGCGGACGGCCTCGGTGAGTCCGATGTGGACCGATGGGTTCAGTCGGCGTGCGTGTTGTGCAGCAACGGGTGCGGCTGCGACATCGCGGTCAAGGACGGTCAGATCGTAGGTGTGCGCGGACGGGCGTCAGACATGGTCAACCACGGCAGGATGGGCCCCAAGGGGCTTTACGGCTCGTGGCAGGCACATCGCAAGGATCGCCTCACGAAACCGCTGATCCGCCGCGACGGCGAACTGGTCGAAACCGACTGGAACACCGTGATGGACGCGATCGTGCGCCGCTCCCAGGATCTCCTCGCTGAAGTCGGGCCGTTGTCGCACGGCTTCTACACGAGCGGGCAGCTGTTCCTCGAGGAGTACTACACGCTCGGCGTCATCGGGAAAGCCGGCATCGGCACGCCGCACATGGACGGCAACACCCGCCTGTGCACCGCGACGGCCGGCGCGTCGTTGAAGGAGTCGTTCGGCTCGGACGGTCAGCCCGCCTGCCACGCCGACATCGACCTGTGCGACGCGCTGTTCCTCTTCGGCCACAACATGGCTTCCACGCAGACCGTGATGTGGGCACGCGTGCTCGACCGGATCGCCGGGCCGGATCGTCCACGAGTCGTGGTCGTCGACCCGCGCACCACGCCGACCGCCGAGGCCGCCGATGTGCACCTGGCGCCGTTGCCCGGCACCAACCAGGCGTTGCTGAACGGCCTGCTGCGCGCGCTGATCGAGCACGACTGGCTCGACCACGAGTACATCTCGCGGCACACCCTGGGTTTCGACGAGCTGAAGGCGACCGTCGAGCCGTACACGCCGGAGCACGTGGCCTCGATCTGCCGCATCTCCCCCGTCGACCTTCTGCGCGCCGCCGAGATCTTCGGCACGTCCGAGCGCGTGCTGTCGACCGTGCTGCAGGGCTTCTACCAGTCGCACCAGGCGACCGCCGCGTCGTGCCAGGTCAACAACCTGCACCTGCTGCGCGGCCTGCTCGGCAAGCCGGGCAGCGGTGTGCTGCAGATGAACGGCCAGCCGACCGCGCAGAACACCCGCGAGGCCGGTGCGGACGGCGACCTGCCGGGCTTCCGCAACTGGGATAATCCCGAGCACGTCCAGGAGCTCGCGCGACTGTGGCACGTCGACCCGCTCACCATTCCGCACTGGGCGCCGCCGACACACGCGATGCAGATCTGGCGCTACGCCGAGCAGGGGTCGATCAAGTTCCTGTGGATCTCCGCGACCAATCCCGCTGTCTCACTGCCGGAGCTGTCGCGGGTTCGCGACATCCTGCGCCGGGAAGACCTGTTCGTGATCGCGCAGGACGCGTTCCGCACCGAGACGACCGAGCTGGCCGACGTCGTGCTGCCCGCCGCGTTGTGGGGCGAGAAGCAGGGCACCTTCACGAACCTCTCGCGGGTCGTGCACCTGTCCGAGCAGGCCGTCGAACCGCCCGGTGAGGCACGCAGCGATCTCGACATCTTCCTGGACTACGCGAACCGCATGGGTTTCCGCAACCGCGACGGCGATCCGCTGATCACCTGGAAGGACCCCGAGGGTGCGTTCGACGCGTGGCGCGAGTGCAGCCGCGGCCGTCCTTGCGACTACACCGAGCTTTCCTACGAGCGGCTGCGCGGTGGCAGCGGAATTCCCTGGGGTGGCGAAAGGCTCTACGCCGACGGCCACTTCCCCACCGATGCTTCTTACTGCGAGGACTACGGGCACGACCTGCTGACCGGTGCTTCGACGACGCCGACCGACTACAAGGCTCGGCGACCGGACGGGCGCGCGTTCCTCAAGGCCGCCGAGTACACCCCGGCGCCAGAGCAGCCGGGCGACGAGTACCCGTTCATCTGCACGACCGGTCGCACCGTCTACCACTTCCACACCCGCACCAAGACCCGTCGCGCTCCCGAGCTGCAGAAGGCCGCGCCGGAACCGTGGGTCGAGATGTCCGCCTCCGATGCCGCCACGCTCGACCTGGCAGACGGGGACGTGGTGCGGGTCGAGTCCGAGCGCGGGTTCGTGGAGGTTCCGGTCCGGATTGGACGGTGCCGCGACGGTGTCGTCTTCCTGCCCTTCCACTACGGCTTCCAGGCCGCCAACGAGCTGACGGCGACCCAGTGGGACCCCGTCTCGAAGCAGCCGCTGTTCAAGATCAGCGCCGTGCGGATCAGGAGGGTCTGATGCATCTCGCGACCTATCTGGGACTCCTGCACACCTCGCTGCAGACGCTGGCCGACGCGTTCCGCGAGGTCGCGAAGGGTCATGGCGACGAACCGGACGTCGAACACACCTGTCACGTGCTGTCGAAACGCATCGACGCCCAGGTCGAGAAGCTCGGCCCGATCGTCGAAAGGTATGGCGAGCACCGCGAGCCGGAGCCGGAACGCCTGCACGCGGCCGAGTTCTCGCAGACGCGCAGCGGCGGTGTCGGCCTGCTGCGCGACCTGCAGGACCTCTACGCGCTGGCGTCGTTCACCGACATCACCTGGACCGTCGTCGGCCAAGCCGCACAAGGCTTGCGCGACAAGGAACTTCTCGACGTCGTGAGCTCGTGCGAACAGGACACCGCACGACAGCTCGCGTGGTTGAAGACGCGGATCAAGCAGAGCGCACCGCAAGCGCTCATCGCGGCGAGAGGCTGACAAATGGACACTGGGGTTCGCACGCTGATTCCGGCGCGCATCGACAGGCTGCCGTGGTCACCGTTCCACACCCGCATGGTCATCGCGCTGGGTGTGGCGTGGATTCTCGACGGACTTGAGATCACGGTCGCCAGCGCGATCGCCGACACGCTCACCAAACCGGAGACGCTGCACCTGTCGTCGACCGCGGTCGGCCTGCTCGCGACCGTCTACCTGATCGGCGAGGTCGTGGGCGCTCTGTACTTCGGCCATCTGTCCGACCGCCTGGGCCGCCGCAAGCTCTTCATGCTGACGCTGGCCGTCTACCTGGTCGGCTCCGGCCTCACCGCGTTCACCCTCGGCAACGGTGCTGGCTGGCTGATCTTCTTGTACCTGACCAGGTTCATCGCCGGCATGGGCATCGGCGGCGAGTACGCGGCGATCAACTCCGCGATCGACGAACTGATTCCCGCGCGCTTCCGAGGCCGTGTCGACATCGCGGTCAACGGCACCTACTGGGCGGGCGCGGTGCTCGGCACGCTCGGCTCGTTCATCCTGCTCAACAAGGTGGACCTGTCACTGGGCTGGCGGCTCGGGTTCCTCATCGGACCGGTGCTGGGCCTGGTGATCCTCTTCGTGCGCAGGCATCTGCCGGAGAGCCCGCGGTGGCAGATCATGCACGGCCGCAACGACGAGGCCGAGGAGTCGATCGCGCGAATCGAGCACGAGGTCGAGGAGACCGGCCGAACGCTGCCGCCGGTAGACGAGAAGAAGGCGATCGAGGTCAAGCCGGCAGAACAGATCGGCTACCTGGCGCTGGCCCGCGTGTTGTTCCGCGAGTACCCGTCACGAGCGGTGCTCGGCGCGACACTGATGATCACGCAGTCGTTCCTCTACAACGCGATCTTCTTCACCTACACCTTGGTGCTGGGCAAGTTCTACGGCGTCTCGTCGGAGTCCACGCCGCTGTACCTGATCGCGTTCGCGGTCGGCAACCTGGTGGGCCCCTTCACGATCGGGCACCTGTTCGACACGATCGGCCGGCGGGCCATGCTGTTCTGGACCTACGTGCTCTCGGGCGCCCTGCTCGGCGTGACCGCCGTGCTGTTCTACACCGGCGCGTTGAACGCGATCACGCAGACCATCGCGTGGTGCGTGATCTTCTTCTTCGCCTCGGCCGGTGCCAGTGCGGCCTACCTGACCGTCAGCGAGATCTTCCCGTTGGAGGTGCGGGCGAAGGCGATCGGCGTGTTCTTCGCGATCGCTCAGTGCTTCGGCGCGCTCGGTCCGGTGATCTACGGTGCGTTGATCGGGACGGGTGACCACCCCGTGCGGCTGTTCATCGGGTACCTGGTCGGTGCGGTGATCATGATCGCGGGTGGGCTGGTGGCGCGGTTCCTCGCCGTCGATGCGGAGAACAAGTCGCTGGAGGAGATCGCGTTGCCGTTGTCCGCTACTGCTCGTCGAGGTCGTACGCGGGCTGAGGGGGCAGCTTCGCCGTTCTCGACGTAGGCGGTTGCGGGGCGTGGTCCATTTCGTGCGATTGTCATAAGGTCCGCAGGTAACCACCAGGCGTGTCGTGCGTCGAGAGAGAAAAACGACGCACGACACCTATGACACCTGGCTTGACCTGCATGTTCACCCGATTGTGTGGCGCCGATCCCCCTTTTCGTAAAATGATCATGAATAGAATTGGAGGCATGGAATCCGTCGAGGTTCTCGATGCTCTCGCTTATCACGAGAAACAGATCGCCTATCATCAGGCGCAGCGTCTGCACGTCCTCGCGGACTATGCGATCGCGTGTGAGGGTGAGGAGTTCTTCGAGGCCGAGATCGCGATCGCCGCTGCGATGAAGTGGACGTCGCGGTGGACGAGTGATCAGGTCGCGATGGCGCTGGAGATGGTCACCAGGCTGCCCCAGACCATCGACGCCCTGGAAAAGGGCGAGATCGACTTCTACAAGGCACGCGTCCTCTACGACAAGACCGTTCCCCTGTCAGCGGATCACGCCGCCGAGGTCGAGGCCCGTGTGCTGGTGAAGGCCCCAGACCAGACGGGCGCGCAGATGCGTCGGCTCACCAACCGAGTCGTGATGCGGGTGGATCCGGAGGGCGAGAAGGACCGGGCGGAGATCCGCAAGGCCCAGCGTTGCACTGGCATGGACACGCTGGACCACGGCATGGCTCGCTTCTGGGCCCTCCTGCCGGGAGACACGGCCACCATGTGCTACCAGCGCGTCGACGACATCGCCCGCTCGGTCCGCAACCCGAAGGACCCGCGCACGCTGGACCAGATCCGCGCGGACGTGGTCGCCGACTTGATCCTCGCCACCCCGGACAAGACCAGCTCCGTCAAGACCGAGGTCTACGTGACCATCTCCGCAGCCACCTTGATGGGTCTGTCCGAACAGCCGGGCGAACTGGCTGGCTACGGCCCGATCACCGCCGAGATGGCCCGCGAGTTGGCCGCCGACGCGACGTGGCGGCGCCTGCTCACCGAACCGACCAGCGGCGAGCCACTGGAGTTCGGCACCAGCACCTACCGCCCACCAGCCGCCCTACGCAGGTTCGTGTGGACGCGAGATCGAACCTGCCGCTTCCCCGGTTGCATGCGCCCGTCGCACGAGTCGGATCTGGACCACACGGTCCCGTTCCCGAATGGCCCCACCTCAGAAGCCAACCTGGGCGCCTTCTGCCGCTACCACCACAGGGTCAAGCACCGGTCGACCTGGGAAGTGGCCCAACGCAAACCAGGCAGGTTCACCTTCACCAGCCCGGCCGGAAGAACCTACACCCGCGACCCCGAACCAGTACTCGG
>NZ_JYJG01000394.1 GCF_000955955.1 Lentzea aerocolonigenes | reverse complement strand
TGCTGACCCGACAAAGCACTACTAGGCGCCGACGCAGACGAAACCGCTGGGCTGGCCCAGTTCCTGCTGGGCCTCGGCCAGCGCCTCCGCGGGCGTCCGGCCGTCGCGCAACCGCCGGTGCACCGCGACCATCAGCTCCTCGGTCTCGGCGTCCGGCACCGGCACGACCGGGGCGATCAGCTGCGAGGTGCCGCGTTCCAGGAACGTCGCGGCGAGCCCGAGGAGTTCGTTGCCGGACACCACGACCGAGCGGCCGGCGTCGCAGGCGGCCATGATCACGGTTTCCGGGACCTGGTCGAGGCGCTGGACGTCGTAGACCACGAGCGGGCCGTCGTGCAGGGACAGCGCGGAGAACAGCGGGTTGTCCGGGTTGAGCCGGCCGTGGGCCGCGAGGTGCACGGTGCTGGCCGTGTTCAGGGCTTTCAGGACGTCGTCGACGGTCGCGGACGCAGGGCTGGCGATCTGGTGGATCTCGGCCACGGCCGCAGCTTCCGCCGAGGCACCCGGCAGGCCCGGACCGCTCGCGACCGCGTAGGTGCGCGGGCGAGCAGGCCGGGAAGAGGCGGTGTGCCACAGGGTCGCCGACGGCGAGACCACGACCGGTTTGCCTTGGCACGACGGCAAAGTCGACCACGGGACGTCGTGCAGCACTCCGGTCGGCACCACGACCAGCGGCCGGTCGCACCCGGACAGGAGCAGCGAGTCGAGCTTCGACGCGGTGGAGCGGAGCAGCTCGGCGATCTCCGGGCGTGGCCGGTGAGCCAGGTGCCGCAACGCGAACGGCACCCGCGCCAGCAGATCGCCGATCTCGCCGACCGGACCGACCGTGCGCAGTTCCAGGCGGCCGTCGGCCAGCTGGTCCAATGAGGACGGTCGCACCGGGTCGGCGGGACCACCGGTGACAGCCCGCAGCTGGCGGCTGCGGTTCTTGATCTGCCGCTCCAGCTCGACCTGGCGATGCCGGAGCCGTGGACTGGGACTGCTCTCCAGTTCGAGAGCCGTGGCGCGCAACAAGGGCAGGAGCGAGGCCAGCTCAGGGTCGTCAGGCGGACGAACGGAGTGCTGCAGGAACCGGCTCGCACGCCCCCGTTCCGCCCACTCGAACACGTCCGCGGGCTTGCCGGAGCTCAACGCGACCCGAAGGCCCAGCGAGGCCAGGTCAGCACGATGCATCGCCGAGTGGGCGCGAAGATCGCTGGCGCCCAGCGAGGCGTGGTTCTCGTCGAGAACGCGAAGCCCTCGTCGCGCCGCGGCAGCAGCGGAGCGGGGGTTGGTGCGCTCCAGCAACAACGCTTGGGCGTACCAGCCGCGCGCCCGCAGCGTGGCCGGGCCACTCCCCCGCGCCCGGCTCGCGATGGCGAGGTGCTCGGCCGCGCGAGCCGGCTGTCTTCGGCGGCCTGCGACGGCGGCCAGGTCGAGGTGTGCCTGCACGACGGCGGCCGGGCGACCGTGCAGGGCGGCCACCATTCCCTCCGGATCGCTGATCCGGCACGGCTTTCCGGCACTCAACGCGGCACGGAGCACCGTCGCGCGGGCCAGCGCCGCGTGATGGTCACGCCCCTGTCGGATGAACTGGGCGAGAGCGGCGCGGGCGTGCTGACCGGCCGCGGCCGGGTCGGCGGCGAGCAGAGCGGCCTCGGCGAGCAGGAGCCGGGTCTCGGGGACCTTGAGCTGGCGGCCGTCGTCCCGGAACGCCGTGATCGCCTGCGCGGCGTGGTCGCGTGCTTCGCCGGCCAGCCCGACGGACATCAGCAGCTCGGCGCGGTCCAGCAGCACGGGTGCCAGCTGACCGCCGTGCTGGGCGATGATCTCCTCGGCCCTGTCCAGATGCGCCAGCGCGGCGGGGACGTCACCACGGCGGCCCTCCACGAAGCCGAGGTTCTCCGCGATGATGCCGACCACGAGGTGGCGGCCCAGCTCACGCGCCAGCCGGTCGGCTTCGAGCAGGTCCTTGGTGGCCGCCGCGAAGTTGTTGCGCTCCGCCTGCAGGACACCCCGGTTGAGCAGGACCCGCTGCAGGTGGAGCTGGTCGCCGCTGCGGCGGATGGCGCGCTCGGCGACCTGGTAGTCGGCGAACGCGTCGTCCAGCCTGCCCAGGTGGTAGAGGATCACGGCCCGTTGCCCCCGAGCACGCGCGTCCAGCGCCGGAACCGCCAGATCCAGCTCGCGCAGGGCTGACGCGGCACGACCCTGGTGCACGAGCGCGAACGCGAGCTTCATCCGGCTTTCCGCCGCCGCCTCGCCGGTGCCCAGCCGGACCGCGCGGCGCAGATGGGTGACAGCGAGGTCGACCTGCCCGGTCTGGGCCAGCGCGTGGCCCCACGCCTGCTCGGCCAGCGCCTGGGCCTCGGCATCACCCTGAGCTGCGGCGACGATCTGGGAGGCCAGCGGGATCGCCTTGACCGGGTCGACGTCGGCGAGGTGCATCGCCTCGCGCGCCGCGTGTAACGCCGATCCCGCCAGCATGATGACCAAGGTATCAACGCGACGCGCGGCGGCATCGGTTCAGCGGGAACTCACTCCGGAGGCTGACATGACCAGTGCAGAGGAAGCCAGTCAACTCGTCGTCGACACCACCCACCTCGACGCCGTGCAGCAGGTGCTCGACGAGCTCGCGATCACCAGCAAGCAAGCGGGCAGCGCACACGCGTTCGACCTGACCCTCCTCGCACTCACGTACGCCGACGGCGAGGAGGTCAGCGATCTCGACCCGGTGCTGACCGAGGTGCGCGCCCGGATCGGCGGGCGGTCCGGCGGCTGGATCCCGCTGCTCGGCAAGAACCGGGAGATGTCCAGCATGTTCGGCGCGTACCCGCAGACCTGCAGCCACGCGCTCTGGGATCCGGACCCGACCACCAAGCCGGACGGGTGGCTGACCGGCGACGACGGTCGCGGCGTGCGGATCGGACTGCTCGACACCGAGATCTTCGACCACCCGGACATCCCCGACCACGCCATCGAGGCGGTCGGCTTCGACAAGTTCGAGACCCAGGAAGCGACCGTCCCCTACTTCGAGGAAGGGCACGGCGTGTTCATGGCCGGGCTCATCCTGCAGCAGGCGCCCGGCGCCACTCTCGTCGCCAGGGCCGCGCTGAACGGCAGGGGCAAGGCCTCCGCGTGGTCCGTGGTCAAGAAGCTGGAGCAGTTCTACACGGACGAGCCGGACGAACGGGTGCAGCTGCTGGTCTTGGCCAGCGGGTGCCGCACCTACGACGGCAAGGCGCCGTTGATCATCGAGCGGGCGGTCGAACGGCTCAGCCGCCGCATCACCGTCGTGGCGGCCGCGGGCAACCACGGCGCGACGACGGCCATGACGTCCGACCTCGGCGTCACGCGCCACTCCCCCACCTGGCCGGCCGCGCTGCCCAGCGTCATCGCCGCCGGGCTGCCGACCCCGTTCACCGGATCGCCCTCGGCCGTGTCGTACGGCCAGGACTACAGCCCTGACCTCCCGTGGGTGACCTGCACGGTCGACCCTGGTCCGGCCGGTGAGTTCGTCAGCTCCTACCTCGCCGCTCCCGAGGTCGAACTCAAGACCGGCCGGATCGGGGCTTTTGAGTCGGGGTTCGTGTCGTGGCGGGGCACTTCCTGCGCCGCCGCCCAGCTCGGCGGAGTGATCGCGGCGAAGATGGCGAAGGACAAGACCGACGCCTGGACGGCGTTCCACGCCCTCACCGCCCCCGATGGCGATCCCGCCATCAGGCCGTACGAGTGGGAGTACCGGAAGGAGGAGTGATGCACCCAGCCGACCGTCTGACCGCACTGCGCGCGGCTGTGCTCGACGGGCCCGGTGTCACGGATCCCGGCCTCCGCGACGCCGCGGCCTCTGGCACCGCACCCGGCGTGTGGACCGGATACGTCAGGTCCGTGCGGGACACGTCCTACCGGGTGTCCGAAGAGGACATCACCGCGTTGAAAGCCGCCGGGTGCGGCGAGGAGGAGATCTTCGAGGTCACCGTCGCCGCGGCCGTGGGAGCCGCCCTCGACCGCCTCGAAGCGGGTCTGCGAGCACTCCGATGAGGCTGGACGTCCTGGAACGCGGCCACGGCCGGGCCGCGCGTGCGTTCCAGAAGGTCGTGGTCACGGTCATGGGGCACGAGGTGGACGACGTCGTCAAAACGGCGATGCACAGGCCTGGTTTCTTCGGCCGGCCGTTCTTCGACTACGGGCAGGAAGTGCTGCGCGGGCCGTCGTTCTGGACGGTGGCCGAGCGCGAGTACCTCGCCGCGGTGTCCTCGGGGCTCAACGAATGCCCGTTCTGCGTGTGCGTCCACACCGAGACCGCGAGGCTGGCGGGACATCACGACGTGCGGCCGGAACTGGCGGCGGTGATCACCTTCATCACCTTGCTGACCGCGGCGAGGTCACGCAGGCCGATGCCGCCGCGGTGCGGCAGGCCGGTGTGCCCGCGGACGCGCTCGTGGAGGCGTTGCACGTGAACGCGGTGTTCAACATCGTCAACCGGCTGGCCAACGCGTTCGGCTGGAGCTGGGACTCCGACGAGCACGTGCGCGCCGCGGCCAGGGTGATCCAGGGGACGCGCTATCGGTTGCCAGGACTCGTGTTGCGGTGACGGCGTGCGTCCGTCCAACCACGACATGCGACCGTTGGGCCGAACGTGTAGGGCCCAAAGGCTCATCAATGTAACGGCTGGTCGGCGTAGCGTCGTCGGGTCTTGCGTCGACCACGCACGCCCCGGAGGAACGCAATGAAGCGGTCCACGACTTTCCTGTCCGCACTGGCACTCGTCATCGGAGGCGCGGCGGCGTCACCCGCCCAAGCCGCCCCGCCGAGCGACCCTCTCGACGTCTACGTCGCCCAGGTGAGCCCGAAACAGGCGGGTGATCTGTCGAGACGAGGCCTGGACATCGCCGGCGCCAGAACGGCGGGCGACAAGGTCGAGGTCGAGCTCGTCCTCGACGCCGCCCAGCAGAAGGACCTGGCGAAACGCGGGATCGAGGCGAAGCTCAAGAAGACAAAGGACGGCAAGACCACCAGGCAGCTCGCCGCCGAGCAGGCCGCGTACGGATTCAACGTGTGGCGGTCCTACGACGAGACTGGCGGGATTCGCGACCAGCTGTACGCGTTGGCGCGCAACAACCCCAACCTCGTCAAGCTCGAAGTGCTCGGGAAGACCGGGCAGGGACGGGAGATCATCGCGCTCAAGGTCACGCAGGGCGCCAACGGGCAGCGCGACGGCAGCCGACCGGCGGTGCTCTACTCCTCCACGCAGCACGCGCGCGAGTGGATCAGCACCGAGGTGAACCGCAGGCTGCTCAACCACTACGTGAACCGCTTCAAGGCCAACGACAAGGAGATCAAGGACCTCCTCAAGAGCACCGAGCTCTGGTTCGTGCTCGTCGCCAACCCGGACGGCTACCAGTACACGTTCGACGTGGAACGGTTGTGGCGCAAGAACCTCCGCGACAACGACGGCAACGGCCAGATCACCGTCGGCGACGGCGTGGACCCGAACCGCAACTTCGACGAGCACTTCAACTACGACAACGAGGGTTCGTCGACCGCGACCGCGAGCGAGACCTACCGCGGCACCGGCGCGGCGTCCGAGCCGGAGACCAAGGCCATGCAGGGCCTGCTGAACCGGATCAAGCCGAAGTTCCAGACCAACTGGCACTCCGCCGCGCAGCAGATCCTCTACCCGCAGGGCTGGCAGACCGGGTCGCCCGAGGCCGACAACCCGATCTACGTCGCCATGGCAGGCACCGACGCCAAGCCCGCGATTCCCGGCTTCGACCCGGGAATCAGCTCCGACGAGCTGTACGTCACGAACGGCGAGACCACCGATTACGCCGACGCTCACGCCGGGACCGTGGCCTTCACGCCCGAGCTGAGCGAAGGCTGCGAGGGGTGTGGTTTCGTCTTCCCCGACGACGAGGCGCTCGTGGAGGCCGAGTTCCAGAAGACGCTGCCGTTCGCGTTGTCGCAGGCGATGTCGGCGCAGGACCCGGAGAACCCGAAGTCGTCGGTCGGCATCACGGTCGAGCCGTTCTACCTCGACCAGGCCGACATCGACCAGGAGAACGCGCCACTGTCCATGTTGGACTTCACGTTCGACGTCTCCTACGGCGACCCGCAGGAGGTCCGGGTGCTCGCGAAGAAGTCGCTCGGCGCCGTCACCGCGAAGTGGCAGATCGGCAACGGGCCGGTGCAGAGCGCGTCGACGTCCGAGTGGCAGGGTGGCGAGAAGTACGGCATCGGCAACGCGAACTACTACCACGTCGTGCGCGGCACGGTGACCGGGACGACCCCCGGCGACCAGGTCAAGGTGTGGTTCGAGGGCGGTGGTAAGACCAGCAGGTCGTTCACCTACCGCGCCGTCTCCGAGTCGCACGACCCGGTGCTCGTCCTGTCCGCCGAGGACTACACCGGCGCGTCGCCGAACCAGGGCGTGACCGCGCCGAAGTACGTGAACTACTACACCGACGCGCTCACCGCCAACGGCATCAGCAGCGACGTGTACGACGTGGATGCCAACGGGCGCAAGGCACCTGACGCACTCGGTGTGCTGAGCCACTACAAGGCCGTCATCTGGTACACCGGTGACGACGTGGTGACGCGCGAACCCGGTTGGGGCGCGGGCAACGCGTCGAGCCTGGCGCAGACCGAGCTGTTCGAGGTCCGCGACTACCTCAACGAGGGCGGCAAGGTGCTCTACACCGGCAAGTACGCCGGGCACCAGTACGCCGGCGGGCACGGTACGCAGCTCTACGACCCGTTCGAGAACAAGCAGTGCAGCACGCTCCCGGACGTCGACCTGCGGTGCCGCCCGCTGTCCGGTTCCGGCGACGGCGTGAACGACGTCATCGAGTACTGGTTCGGCGCGGCGATCATCAACGAGGGCACCGGCCAGGACGACAACGGCGACCCGTTCGGGGTCAACGGCGTCGCGAACCCGCTGACCGGCGTCTCGCTGACCCTCAACGGCACCGACAGCGCGCAGAACCAGGACCACACGGCGTCGTTCCTGACGACGAGCGGTCTGCTGCCGGTGAACCAGTACCCGCAGTTCCGCAGCGACATCGCCGCGGCCTGGGACCGCCCCGGTGGCCCGTTCGCACCGCACTTCGGCGACTACTACATGTACTCGCAGATCAGCGACGTGTCGTACAAGCGGCTGACGCGCACGATCACGGTTCCGGCCGGTGGCGCGCAGATGTCGTTCTGGACGTCGTACGACACCGAGCCCGCGTGGGACCACGTGTTCGTCGAAGCGCGCACCGCAGGTGGCACGAACTGGACGACGCTGCCCGACACCAACGGGCACACGACGACGGCGACTGGCGACAGCTGTCCGGAGGGGTGGCGCGACCTGCATCCGCAGCTCGACCACTACCAGACGCTCAACCCCGACGGCACGTGTTCGCCCACCGGCACAACGGGTGTGTGGAACGCGGCGTCCGGCGGATCCGGTGGCTGGCAGCAGTGGAACGTCGACCTGACCGCCTACGCGGGCAGCCAGGTCGAGGTGTCCATCGCCTACGCGAGCGACTGGGCGACGCAGGGGCTCGGTGTGTTCGTCGACGACGTCGTCGTGTCGACCGGTGAGGGATCCACGTCGTTCGAGTCCGGTTTGGACGGTTGGGCCGTCACCGGTCCGCCCGACGGCAGCGCGCCGAACGGCAACAACTTCACCCGCACCACGGCGGCCGGGTTCCCGGAGGGCGCCATCGTGAAGACCGCCGACACCCTGTACTTCGGGTTCGGCTTCGAGGGCATCACCGACGCGGCGATCCGCAACGACGTGATGGCCAGGTCGATGCAGTACTTGATGGGCTGACGCCGCTGCCATTTCGGTACGGGCGGCGCGGTGTCAGGACCGCGCCGCCCGTACCGCCTGCGCAGTATCCGGTGAAACCCCGTGAGCAGGCATAACATGGAGACATGGGTACCACCCTGGAACTGACCGACGAGGAGCTGGTGCTCCTCCGGCACGCGCTGCGCCACTACCTGTCGGACTTCGGTCACGAGGAAGCCGACATCCTGCGCAAGGCACGCGCGCTGCTCGCCAAACTGCCCGCGCCGGTCACCAAGTAACCGCGGGTCGCTCACCTCGCCGGGACCCGGCGAGCGATGACGCCTGGCCTGAACCCCGGTCAGGCGGCGCCGATCGCCTCGTCGAGGATGCTCAGCCCCAGGGCCAGTTCGTCCTCCGACGCGGTCAGCGGCGGCGCGATCCGGAACACCCCGCCCATCCCGGGGATCTGCACGATGTTCATGTGCAGCCCCAGCTCCAGGCACTTCTGGGTGATCGGCGCGCTCAGCGACTCGTCCGCGATCTCCAGCCCCACCAGCAACCCACGCCCGCGCACGTCCGACACCAGGTCGTGGCGCGCGGCGATGTCGTCCAACCCGTTGCGCAGGAACGTCCCGAGCTTGGCCGCCCGCTCGTCCAGCCGTTCCTCGACCAGCACGTCGAGCACGGTGTTGCCGACCGCGGCCACGAGTGGATCCGACACGTGCGTCGTGAAGAACAGGTAGTTCCTGGCGTGTGCCTCCTCCTCGATCTCGGCGGAGGTGATCACCGCGGCCAGCGGCAACCCGGCGCCCAAAGTCTTCGACAGCGTCAGGATGTCCGGCACCACCCCGTCGCGCTCGAACGCGTACCAGGTTCCGGTGCGGCACAACCCGGTCTGCGCCTCGTCGAAGATCAGCAGCATCCCGCGCTCGCGGCACTTCTGTCGCAGGGCGGCGAAGTAGCCCGGCGGCGGCTCGAGAATCCCACCGGAACTGAGGATCGGCTCCACGATGCACGCCGCCAGCGAGCCCACCGACTGCGCGTCGATCAGCTCGAACGCCAGATCCAGCTGCGCCTGCCAGTCGCCGGAGGGCGCCGGAATCGCGAAGTTGCCCGGAGTCGCCGGCCCGTATCCCTTGCGGCCCGCGGAGTAGGTCGCAGAAGCCGCCGCGGCCGTCATCCCGTGCCACGAACGGGCGAAAGCGACCACCTCGTGCTTGCCGGTCACGAGCTTGGCCATGCGCAGAGCGGCCTCGTTCGACTCGGCGCCGGTCGTCAGCAGCTGCACCTTCGAGAGCGTCGGGGGCAACGAGGAAGCGAGGCGGCGGGCCAGGTCCACGACCGGGCGCGAGAGCATGCCGCTGAACAGGTGGTCGAGGTTCGCGATCTGCCGCTGCACCGTCGAGACGATGCGCGGGTGCGAGTGGCCGAGGATCGCGCTCATCTGGCCGGACGTGAAGTCCAGGACGCGGCGGCCGTCCTCGGTGAACAGGAAACTCCCCGCCGCGCTGTCGATGATCTCGCGCGTGAACGTGCCGCCGTAGCGGACGAGGTGGCGGTCGACGTCGTCCCAGAAGGTGTCCATGTCCCCCAAGCTACGAGCGGCCGAGCATCAGGTCCATCTCACAATTCCACGCTCGCTGTTCGGTAATACTGAACAGCATGACGCTCAACCCGTGGCGGCTCAAACTGCTCAGCCAGCTCGACGCGCTGGGCACGGTCCGGGCGGTGGCGCAGGCCGCGAACCTCAGCGCGTCGAGCGTGTCGCAGCAGCTCGCGGTGCTCGAAAGCGAAACTCGTACCCAGCTGCTCGAACGCACCGGCAGGCGCGTCCGCCTGACCTCGGCCGGGCTGATCCTGGCCAGAAGAGCCCGCTCGATCCTCGACCAGATGGACGCCGTCGAGGCCGAGCTCAGAGGCCTCAACGAAGAGCCGTCCGGACGCGTGCGGCTGGGCGGGTTCCAGAGCTCGATCCACACCCTGGCCGTGCCCGCGATCCAGCACCTGAACCACCCGCACCTGGACGTCGAGATCGTCGAGCTGGAGCCGCATGCCAGCATGCCCGCGCTGCTGTCCGGCGAGGTCGACGTGATCATCACGACCACCGACTTCGTGGAGCTGCCGGTTCCGCCCGACATCGACGTCGTGCCGCTCGCGGAGGACCCGATCGTGCTCCTCAGCCCACCCGGCCAGCCGAAGGCGGAGCTGAAAGCCTGCAAGGACGAGCCGTGGGCGTTCGACATGCCCGGCTCGTACATGGCGAAGCTCGCGACGCGTCTGTGCCGCGAAGCGGGGTTCGAACCGAGGATCGTGAGCCGGTTCAGCAACTACATGCTGACGCTCCAGCACGTCGAGGCAGGTCTGGCCGTCGCGGTGCTGCCCGCGCTCGCGGTGGACCCGAGGTTCGACGTCGTCGCGAAAGAGTTGCCGGTGACCAGGAAGATCACCGCGGCCGTGCGGCGGGATTCGCGCGCCGCCATCACAGTCGTGCTCCACGCGCTGCATACTCCACAGTGATGTCACAGAGAATCACGATCAACGATGTCGCGAGCGCCGCCGGGGTGTCGCGGCAGACGGTGTCGAGGGCGCTCAACGACAAGGGCGAGATCGACGGCGACACCAAGCAGCGCGTGCTCGACGCGGCCAAGGAGCTCGGTTACCGGCCGAGCCGGTTCGCGCGAGGCCTGGTGCGCCCGGACACCACGTCGATCGGCCTGGTCATCCCCGACCTGCTCAACCCGTTCTTCACCGAGGTCGCCGCCGCCGCACTGGAAGCCGCGCGTGCGAAAGGCTGGCACGTCGTCGTCTACGACACGGCCGACAGCGTCGACGAGGAGCTCAGCACGCTGCAGGTCATCGGCTCGCAGGTCGACGCCGTGGTCGGCTACTTCAACCTCTCCGAGACCCAGCTCGACCAGCACACGCACGGCATCCCGGTGGTGCTGATCGGCCGCGAGCACCATGCCACGAGGTTCAGCTCGATCCGGATCGAGGGCGCCCAGGGCGTTCGGTCCGCCGTCGACCACCTCGTCGCCGCAGGCCACCGCCGCATCGGCATGCTCGACCACGCGCACGCGGAGCCCAGCGACAAGCACCAGTGGTTCTGCGACGCGATGAACGCGCACGGCCTCAGCCCGGACAAGGTCGCGGGTGCCGTGCAGTCGGTCGACGGTGGTGCGGACGCGCTCACCAGGCTGCTCAAGGCCCAGCCGGACGTGACGGCCATCTTCACCTTCAACGACATCATCGCGATCGGTGCGCTGCGGGCCGCCCGGCGGTCGGGCAGGGACCTGGCCGTGATCGGGTTCGACGGCCTGCAGCTCGGCACCGTGGTCGACCCGGCGCTGACGACCGTCGCGCTCGACACCCGCAAGATCGGCGCGCTCGCCGTCGAGCAGGCCGCGCGGCTGATGGCCGGCGACGAGCCACTATCGGGTGAGGACCTGGTCGTGCAGGCCGTCCTGCTCCTGCGCGAGTCCGCCTGACCTGCTATTTCAGTAACCGGGGGTTGACACTCTCACTCGATCGGCTCATGCTTCGCGCCACGCCGTGAACGTTCACGGGAGCGTTCACGGGCTCTCGGAGGGTCCCCGATGACGTTGACTCGACGCAGGTTCCTGACCGGCACGGCGGCAGTCGCCGCCACCGCGCTCGGCGCAGGGGCCTGTAGCAGCCCGACCACGGCCAACCCCGGCCGCATCACGCTCTGGTACGGCACGAACTCGGTGTCGGAGAAGCTGCTGGCGGAAGCGGTCGAGCGCTTCCCCGCGCAGAAGCTGACGCCGTCCAAGGTCAGCGGCGAACTGAACCAGCGGCTGCTCGCCGCGCTGTCCGGCGAGGCCTACCTGCCGGACATCACCCTGATCGGCGATGGCATCTCGACGTACTTCTCGGCCACCGACCGGTTCGCCGACCTCAACGCACTGGGCGCGCGTCAGGACGAACCGCGCTACCTGCCCTGGAAGTGGCAGGCGGGCCGCAGCCCGGACGGGTTCCAGCTCGGGTTCCCGATCGACATCGGGCCGGCCGCGCTCTACTACCGCGCCGACCTGTTCGGCGAGGCCGGCCTGCCCACCGATCCGCGGGCCGTCTCCTCCGCACTGTCCACATGGGACGACTACTTCGAGTTCGCCGAGCGGGTCAAGGACAAGCTGCCCGGCCGGTACCTGATCACCGACACGAAGATGGTGTTCACGTACTCGCTCGCGCAGGAGAAGCAGAAGTACCTGGACCGGCAGAACCGCTATCTCGCCGACCAGTCGCAGGTGCGCCGCGCCTGGGACCGCGCGGTCAAGGCGTTCCAGATGGGGCTCACCGCGGGGTACGCGGGTTCGGCGAGCGGTGAGGGCGTCGACCGGCTCGCCGCCTGGAACAACGGCAAGGAGGTCAGCTTCGTCAACGCCTCCTGGATCACCGGCAGCCTGAAGCAGTCCGCGCCGGGCACGTCCGGCAAGTGGCGGGTGTGCGGCGCGCCCGGCGGCTCCGGCAACCAGGGCGGGTCGTTCCTGGCGATCACGAAGTACTGCCCGGATCCGCAGGGCGCGTACGAGATCGTGAAGTGGTTGCTGTCGCCCGAGAACCAGGCGGCCGCCTACCAGGAGCTCGGCTTGTTCCCGTCGAGCCCCGCCGCGTTCGACGACCCGCGGGCGCTCGCGCCGGAGGAGTTCTTCGGCGGCCAGGTGACCATGGAGGTCTTCGCCGAGATCGCCTCCGGGGTGCAGGCCGTCTACTTCTCGCCGTACGACATCTCGATCAGCGACACCTACACCGACGAGCTCACGAACGTCGAGAGCGCGGGCAAGGACCCTGACCAGGCCTGGGAAGACGCGCAGACCGCGGTCGAACGGCTGCTGCGCCGGCAGGGGGTGCTCGCGTGAACCGCAGGTACCTGCCGCAGTACCTGGCGATCGCACCGTTCTTCGTGTTGTTCGCCGTGTTCGGCGTCTACCCGGTGCTGTACTCGCTGTGGCTGTCGCTGCAGCGGTGGAACGGCGTGAGCGAGATGAAGTTCGTGGGACTGGAGAACTTCCGGTTCCTGCTCACCGACACCGCGTTCTGGAACTCGATCGGCAACACCCTGATCATCTGGGTGATGTCGACGATCCCGATGCTGATCCTGTCGATGCTCGTGGCTCTCGGCCTGAACTCCGCGGTGCGCTACAAAGGCGCCCTGCGGATCGCCTACTTCCTGCCGAACGTCACGTCGATCGTCGCGATGTCGCTGGTGTTCGGGTCGTTCTTCTCCAACGAGTTCGGTGTGCTGAACTGGTTCCTCGGCCTCGTCGGCGTGGATCCCGTGCAGTGGCTCAGCGATCCGTGGGCGATCCGGGTGGCCATCTCGTTGATGATCATCTGGCGCTGGACGGGCTACAACGCGATCATCCTGCTGGCCGGTCTGCAGGCGTTGCCGAACGACGTGTTCGAGGCCGCGAAGCTCGACGGCGCCGGACCGGCGCAGACGTTCTTCCGCGTCACGCTCCCGTTGCTGCGCCCGGTGTTGCTGTTCTCGGTCGTGATGTCGGCGATCGGCGGGCTGCAGATCTTCACCGAGTCGCAGATCCTGCTCGGCAACCGCGGCGGCCCCGAGGGCGCGGGCATGACGATGGTCCTCTACTTCTACAACACCGCGTTCGCGGACAACGACTTCGGCTACGGCGCCGCCATCGCGTGGGGCATCTTCGTCGTGGTCGTGCTCTTCTCGATCCTCAACTGGCGGCTCGTGCAGCGCCCGCCCAAGCTGAGGTCACAGCTGAAGGGAGCGGGTGAGTGAACCGCGTCCTCACCTCAGCGGCGCTGGCGATCGGTGCGCTGATCACGCTGTTCCCCTACTACCAGCTCGCGGTGATGGCCTCGAACACCACCGCGGACATCTACTCGTCGCCGCCCACGTTCTGGTTCGGCGGGCACCTGTTCGAGAACATCGGCGAGGTGTTCGCGAAGATCGACTTCTTCGGCTCGGTGGTCAACACGCTGGTCGTGGCCGTCGTGACGACGTTGCTGGTGCTGTTCTTCGACTCGCTGGCCGCCTTCACGTTCGCCAAGTACGACTTCCCGGGCAGCAACGTGTTGTTCGGCCTCCTGCTGGCGACGTTCGTGGTGCCGACGCAGCTCGCGGCGATCCCGCAGTTCGACCTGATGGCGGCGTTCGGGTGGGTCGGCGACCTGAAGGCGCTGATCATCCCGGCGGCGGCCAACGCGTTCGGCATCTTCTGGATGCGCCAGTACGCCCGCGGTGCGATCCCGGACGAGCTGCTGGAGGCCGCACGGGCCGACGGCGCGGGCTTCTTCCGCACCTACTGGTCGATCGGCCTGCCGGTGCTGCGGCCCGCGCTCGCGTTCCTCGGGATATTCACCTTCATCAACGCGTGGAACGACTACCTGTGGCCGCTGGTCGTGCTGATCGACTCGAACCACGTGACGCTGCAGGTGGCGTTGTCACAGCTCAACGGTCTGTACCTGAAGAACTACGCCGTCGTGATGGCAGGGACGCTGGTGGCGATCGTGCCGCTGGTGATCGTGTTCCTGATCGGCGCGCGCCATTTCATCCGCAACATCGCCGCTGGTGCTTTGAAAGGCTGAGAGTTGTCGTACATCGAAGACATGGGTCCTGGCACGGGGTCGTTGCCGCCGCGCGCGTTCTTCACCTCGGACGCGGCGTCGTTGTCACTCGACGGGACCTGGGAGTTCCGGATGTCGCCGTCCGGTGACTGGGGCACCATCACCGTTCCCGGGCACTGGCAGCTGCAGGGTCACGGCGCGCCCGCCTACACCAACGTGGTGTACCCGTTCCCGGTCGAGCCGCCGTTCGTGCCGTCCGAGAACCCGACCGGCGACTACCGGCTCTCCTTCGACCTGCCCGCGGACTGGCCCGCCGACGAACCGGCCGTGCTGCGGTTCGACGGCATCGACTCGTGCGGCCGGATCTGGCTCAACGGCACCGAGCTCGGCGTCACCCGGGGCAGTCGGCTGCCTTCCGAGTTCGAGGTCGGTCATATGCTGCGGCCGAGCGGGAACGTGCTGTCCGTGCTCGTGCACCAGTGGTCGGCCGGCAGCTACCTCGAAGACCAGGACATGTGGTGGATGTCCGGCATCTTCCGCAGCGTGTCCCTGCTGTCCCGCCCGCGCGGCGGCGTCGCCGACTACCACCTGCGGGCCTCCTACGACCACGTGTCCGGGCTCGGCACGCTGTCGGTCGACGGTGCGCTGGTCACCGTGCCGGAGCTGGGCATCGAGAACGCGCGGTCCGCTTCGGCGCCGGTCGAGCCGTGGAGCGCCGAAAGCCCCCGGCTGTACGACGGTTTCGTGCACACCGACGCCGAACGGGTGCCGGTGAGGATCGGGTTCCGGACGGTCGTGATCGAGGACGGCGTGATCCTGATCAACGGCTCGCGCGTGGTGTTCCGCGGGGTGAACCGGCATGAGCACCACCCGCGGTTCGGCCGCGCGGTGCCTCGTGAGGTCATGCTCGCCGACGTGCTGTTGATGAAGCGGCACAACGTCAACGCCGTCCGCACCAGCCACTACCCGCCGGACCCGTACTTCCTGTCGTTGTGCGACGAGTACGGCCTGTGGGTGATCGACGAGTGCGACCTGGAGACGCACGGCTTCGGCGAGCTGGGCTGGGCCGGCAACCCGAGCGACGACCCGCGCTGGGCGGAGTCCTATGTGGACCGCCTGCGATGTGGACCGCCTGCGCCGGATGGTGGAACGCGACAAGAACCACCCGTCGATCGTGATGTGGTCGCTGGGCAACGAGTCCCACACCGGCCGCAACCTGGCCGCGATGGCGGCCTGGACGCGCGACCGCGACCCGTCGCGTCCGGTGCACTACGAAGGCGACCACGCCTGCGAGTACGTCGACGTCTACAGCCGCATGTACGCCTCTCACGCCGAGGTCGAGCAGATCGGCCGCGAACGGACGCACGGAATTCCGTTCGTGCTGTGCGAGTTCGCGCACGCCATGGGCAACGGGCCGGGCGGGATGCTCGAGTACCGCGAGCTGTTCGAGCGGTACCGGACCGTGCAGGGCGGGTTCATCTGGGAGTGGATCGACCACGGGCTGGAGGTCGACGGCCACTACGCGTACGGCGGTGACTTCGGCGAGACGATCCACGACGGCAACTTCGTGATCGACGGGCTGGTGTTCCCGGACCGCACGCCGTCGCCGGGCCTGCTGGAGTTCGCGAAGGTGTTCGAGCCGGTGCGGATCACCGGAACGGCCGGCGGGATCCGCGTCGAGAGCTTCTACGACCACGTGCCGCTGGAGCACTTGAGGTTCGAGTGGGTGTACGAGGTCGACGGGGTCGAGGTTGCCGCGGGTTCGCTGGCGGTGCCTCCGGTTCCCGCCGGTGAGCACGCCGATCTGCCCGTACCTGAAGTACCTGCGGCTGAGGGTGAGGGCTGGCTGACCGTCCGAGCCCGTCTGGCGAACCCCACGAGCTGGGCTGATGCCGGTCACGTCATCGCCTGGGGCCAGATCGCCGTCGCCGAGCCCGAGCCCGTCTCCCCCATCGGCGGAGTCGAGCTCGTCGGCGTCGGCGACGTCCTCTGGCTCGGCCCCGGCGAGTTCGACACCGCCACCGGCCTGCTGACCCGGCTCGGCGACCACCCCGTCGACGGCCCCCGCCTGGACCTGTGGCGTGCCCCCACCGACAACGACCGCGGCTCCGACAACCCCGAGGAGAAAGCCTGGCGCGACGCGGGCCTGCACCGCCTGCAGCACCGCGTGATCGAGGTCGGCGTGCAGGAGACAGCCCTGGTCGTCCGCACCCGCGTGGCGCCGCCGAGCCGCGGTTTCGGCATGTTCGCCGACTACCGCTGGACCGCGGACGGCGACCGGCTCCGGCTGCAGCTGAGCGTCACGCCTGACGGCGAGTGGCCGTGCACGCTCCCCCGCCTCGGCCTCCGCATGGCGCTCCAGGCAGACACCGTCGAATGGTTCGGCGCGGGTCCTGGCGAGGCCTACGCGGACAGCCGCCAGTCCGTCCGCATCGGGCAGTTCCAGTCCACTGTGGACGCGTTGCAGACGCCGTACGTCTTCCCGCAGGAGAACGGCAACCGGACCGACACGCGCCGGCTGCGGCTCGGCGGCGTCCAGATCAGCGGCGAGCCGGTGTTCGACTTCACCGCCCGCCGCTGGACCAGCGAGGACCTGGACGCGGCTCGGCACACCAACGAGCTCGAGCCGCGCGACCGCGTCTACCTGAACCTCGACCTCGCCCAGCACGGCCTCGGCACCGCGTCGTGCGGGCCGGGCGTGCTGCCCCAGTACCGGCTGCACGCCCAGAAGGCGAGTTTCGCGATCACGTTCCAGACCCTCTGATTCCAGCATGTGGAACTAGTTGAAGCGTCACCTAAACTCGGAAGGAGACATCGAGGAGGAGCCGTGCCGCGCAAGTCAGAGCCGTTGCGGAAGCTGGGTTTTCTCACCATCGGGCTGTTCGACGAGCACGACCCCGGCGCGGGCCACCGGTCCACGCTGGAGATCATCGAACTCGGCGAGCAGCTCGGGTTCGACAGCGCCTGGGTGCGGCACCGGCACCTGCAGTTCGGCATCTCCTCGCCCGTAGCGTTGCTCGCCGCGGCCTCCCAGCGCACCAGCCGGATCAGCCTCGGCACCGCCGTGATCCCGCTGGGCTGGGAGAACCCGCTGCGGCTCGCGGAGGACCTGGCGACGGTCGACGTCCTGTCCGGCGGCCGGCTGAATCCGGGCGTGAGCGTCGGGCCGCCGATGTACTACGACGACGTCAAGCACGCGCTGTACCCGCAGACCGCCGACGTCGAGGACTTCGGCTACGACCGGCTGCAGCGGCTGCTGGACTTCATCCAAGGCGAGAAGGTCACGGAGTTCAGCGGCACCAGGGGCATCGAGCAGTTCTCCGACCACGTGCAGCCGCATTCGGCCGGCCTGCGCGAACGGATGTGGTACGGCGGCGGGAGCCTGCGGTCGGCGAAGTGGGCGGGCTCGCACGGCCTGAACCTGTTGTGCAGCAACGTGGTCCAGGCCGAGGAGTCCGAGGACTTCGCGGAGATCCAGCTGTCGCACATCAGGACGTTCCGCGAGAACGGCGGCGGCCGGGTCTCCCAGGGGCTCGTGGTGATCCCGACCGACTCGGCCACGCCGGAGCAGCGCGCGAAGTACCAGGACTACGTGGACCAGCGCACGGAACGCACTCTCACACCGTTCGGGCCGCGCCGCTTCATGTTCGCGCGCGACCTGATCGGCACGTCCGCCCAGATCGCCGAGCAGCTGTACGCGCACCTCGCCTTCCAGGAGGTCGACGAGGTGGCGTTCGCGCTGCCGTTCAGCTTCGAGCACGAGGACTACGTGCAGATCCTCACCGACATCGCCACGAAGCTGGGTCCGGAACTCGGCTGGTCAGCGTAGAGCCCACCAGGTGTCCATGCGCGGCACGGCGGTCGTGTCACCTTCAGCGACGCGGCCGGCGTGGAACAGGAACCCGGCGATGCCCGCCGCGCCCTGCATCCAGCCGAGGCCGGCGGGCAGCAGCGGGTCGTCGTTCTTGTGCTCGATGAACCGCCAGCACACGCCCGATCCGTCCGGAATCGCCCGTTCCACCACCACGTCGGCGAGGTGCAGCGCGAAGTCCGTGTGCTCGCCCGCGTCGAGCAGCCGGTCGCCCACACCCGCGGTGCCGCAGCAGCGTCCGTCGTTGTCCCAGAAGCCCGGATAGCGGCGTTCGGGCAGGCCGGAGACACGGATGCTGTGCAGGCCTCGGCTGTGCCAGTCCATCACCGGCGTGCCCGCGACCTCGGCGACACCCGCGCGTTTCAGGGCGGGCCACAGCAGTGAGGTGCCGGTCGGGCCGTGGCACCAGCCGTAGCTGAACCGCTCCATGTCCTCCAGCAGCGGAATGCGCAGCTGCACCCGGAAGCCGCCGTCGCTGGTGTCGCCCAGCGCCACGAGGTGTTCGGCGCCCGCGGTCGCCGCCTCGACGAGGTCCGGACGGGCGAACTCGGCACCGGCCAGGGCGAGTGCGGTCGCGATGCCGGAGAGGCCGTGCGAGAAGTTCGGGATCTCCCGTTGCACCACGGCCATGC
Organism: Lentzea aerocolonigenes; assembly: GCF_000955955.1. Lineage (GTDB taxonomy): Bacteria > Actinomycetota > Actinomycetes > Mycobacteriales > Pseudonocardiaceae > Lentzea > Lentzea aerocolonigenes_A. The sequence continues at coordinate 4,584 of NZ_JYJG01000394.1, read as the reverse complement.
GCACCGGCACCATCCGCCAGTTGAGGCCCGTTGGTGTCTCTTCGCGTTCGGCCAGCAGGATCTCGGCGGCCACGGCGGCCAACTGCTCCGCGCGCTCCACGCCGTGCCGGTGCGCGTACACCGCGGCCAGCAGCACGCCCGCGGTCCCCAGCGTCAGGTCGAGAGCCCTGGCACCGTCCACGAAGCGCGGCGGGCTGAAGTACTCGTGCGCCCAGCCGTCCGGGGTGGACAGTTCGAGCAGGCGGGCGACGGCGGCGCCGGAGCCGGGCGCGTCCAGCGCGGTCAGCACACCGATCGCGCTGACCAGGCCGCTGAAGAACATGTAGTCGGTCGCCGTGCCGATGCCCGCGCGGATCTGCTCGGCGATGGCGTCCGCGAGGTGTTGTTCCTCGTCGGTCCACGCGCGGCACAGCCGGATCTCCGCCAGCACGTGGGCCAGGCCGCCGACGCCCCTGTACATGCTGTCGCGGTCGTCGAGATCGAGCTCTTCGCCCACCGACGGCGGCATCCACACCCCGTCGTCGTGGTGGACCTGATCCAGTACCCACCGCCAGGCTGCCTCGGCGGTCCCCCAGTACGTGTTCATCGTTCGATCATTACATTGCCGTTGTGACGGTGGAGCTGATTCTGGCCCAGGCAGACCTGACCGAGTTCACCGTGCGCCCGTTGGGTGGCGGCACGTACAACGAGGTGTTCCGGGTGACCTCGCCCGAGGGCGACTTCGTGCTCAAGGTCTCGCCGTCCGGCCGGCCAGGACTCACCTACGAACGCAATCTCATGCGCACCGAGGCGTTGTTCTGCAGGCTGGGGCACGCGGTCGCGCCCGTGCCGGAGGTCGTGCACACCGACTTCTCCCGCGCTCTGGTGAACAGCGACGCGTTGCTCACGACGTGGCTGCCCGGCCGGCCCCTGTTCGGCCGCGAGGACGTCGACCGGCCGCTCGTCCGTCGTCAGCTGGGCCAGGCCGTGGCGGCGTTGCACGAGGTCACCGGGCCCGGCTTCGGCTACCCGCAGCTCGGCCTGCACACAACGTGGACCGCCGCGTTCCTCGCGATGTTCGACGCCGTGAAGGCCGACGCTCGGCGATACGGCGTCGAACTGCCGGGCATCCCACTGGACCCGGCCGTGTTCGACGAGGTCAAGCGGCCTGCGCTGGTGCACTTCGACCTCTGGGACGGCAACATCCTCACCGACACCGGACTGACCGGGCTCGTGGACGGCGAGCGGGCCTTCTGGGGTGATCCGGTCGCCGAGTTCGTGTCGCTCGCCCTGTTCCGGACGATCGAGGACGACGAGGACTTCCTGACGAGCTACGGCTTCGAGTTCACCGACTCCGCCCGCGTCCGGCTCGCCGCCTACCAGGCGTACCTGTACTCGATCATGCTGGTGGAACGGGTGCCGCGCGGCAGCACCGACCAGGCGATGGAGTCCCTTATCACCAACGCGCTCACGCGTGCACTGGACGTTCTCGCCTGATCGCCGCTCGTGATCTGGAAAGCTGGACGTGTGCGCGTGGGATTGCTGGGCCCGACGACGGTCGAGGCCGACGACGGCACACCGGTCGACATCGGTGGTGCCCGTGTCCGCATGCTCCTGGCCCGTCTCGCGCTCGACCCCGGCCGTCCCGTCGCGACCACCACGCTGATCGACGACCTGTGGGGCGGGCAACCGCCCGCGGACGCGTCGAACGCCCTGCAGTCGCTCGTCTCGCGGCTGCGCAAGGTCTGCCCGGACGTGACGCTGGAGCCCGGCGGCTACCGGCTCGCGATCGCCCAGGACGACGTGGACGTCTTCCGGTTCGAACGGCTGCGCGCGGCCGGACGGCTCGACGAGGCGCTCGGGTTGTGGCGCGGCGAGGCGCTGGCCGACGTGCGGGAGGCGCCGTTCGCGGCACCAGCGGCCGTGCGGCTGGACGAAGCCCGGCTGGCCGCTGAGGAAGAGCGCTTCCAGACCGGCGATCTCGACGTCGCCGCCCTGACCGCGATGCACGAGAAGCACCCGTTGCGGGAACGCCTGGCCGGGTTGCTGATGCGGGCGTTGTGCGCGCAGGGCAGGCAGTCCGACGCGCTGCGGGTCTACGAGGAGGTCCGCGGCAGGCTCGCCGACGAGCTGGGCGTCGACCCGTCGCAGGAGCTGCAGGACGTTCACCTGGCGGCTCTGCGCGGTGAGCTCAAGCCGCGCACCGCGGTCGACCGGTTGCCGGTGCGGCTCACCAGTTTCGTCGGCCGCGACGACGAGCTCGCGCAGATCCACGACCAGCTCGACAGCGCACGACTGGTGACGCTCGTCGGGCCGGGCGGTGCGGGCAAGACGCGCCTGGCCACCGAGACCGCGGCACGGCATCCGTTGCACGCCAAGGGCCGCGTGTGGTTCGCGGCGCTGGCCGGGGTGCGGGCGCAGGAGGACCTCGCGGGCGCGGTGCTCGGTGCGTTCGACCTGACGTTCGGCGGAGATCCGTTGCGCCGCCGGTCCGAGGGCATGGAGCGGATCGCCGAGGTGCTGGGTGCCGGCGAGTCGTTGCTGGTGCTGGACAACTGCGAACACCTGATCACGGCGGCCGCGGAGTTCACCGGCGAGCTGCTGCGGCGGGTGCCGAACCTGCGGGTGCTCGCGACCAGCCGGGAACCGCTGGCGATCGACGGCGAGTCGTTGTGCCCGGTCGGTCCGCTCGCCGGCTCCGGCGCGGTGAAGCTGTTCCTGGACCGGGCGAGCGCGGTGAAGCCGGGGTTCCAGCTCGACGAGTCCACTGTGGACGACGTGGAGCAGATCTGCCGCAGGCTCGACGGCATGCCGCTGGCGCTGGAGCTGGCGGCGGCCCGGCTCAGGTCGATGACGGTCCGGCAGATCACCCAGCGGCTCGGCGACAGGTTCCGGCTGCTGACCTCGGGCAGCCGCACCGCACTCCCCCGCCAGCGCACGCTGAGAGCGGTCGTGGAGTGGAGCTGGGACCTGCTGACCCCCGAGGAACTGCAGCTCGCCCGCCGGCTGTCGGTGTTCCCGGCCGGAGCGGACCTCGCCGCGATCGAGCACGTCTGCCACGACGACGCGTTGTACGTGCTCACGTCGTTGGTCGAGAAGTCCATTGTGGACGTTTACGAGCTGGAAGGTGAGCCGCGGTACCGGATGCTGGAGACGATCCGGGTCTACGCGGACGAACAGCTCGAGGCATCCGGCGAGAAGCGCGAGATCGTCGACCGGTTCCGCCGCTACTACCGGGACGTGACCGAGACGTGGGAACCACTGACCCGCACCGCCCGCCAGATCGAGGCGATCTCGATGTACGAGGCGGAGCAGGACAACATCGTGGCGGCCATGCGCGGGGCGATCGACGACGGTGAGGTCGGCCTGGCGGCGGACCTGCTCAGCGGTACCTTCTGGTACTGGCTGGTCAAGGGCGACAACGAACGCGCGGAGTCCTCGGTGCGCGAAGTGCTGGCACTCGGCGACGCGCTGCCGGAGGACCTGTACGCCTCGTTCCGCGCGATGCAGCTGATCATGGCCGCGATTCCCGGGCTGCCCGACACGGCCGAGGCCGCGACGGTGATCAACGACTGCGTGCGCACCGGTGCGACCCAGAAGTACCCGGCACTCGCGATCGCGTTGCCGATGCTGGCGTTCCTCAGCCAGAACCGCGAGCTGGCGACTCAGGAGGTCGCGCGGGCGGCGGCGAGCGAGGACGCGTGGGCACGGGCGGCGGCGTCCTGGGCGTTGAGCTTCATGCTGGTCGACAACGGCGACCTGGACGGCGCCGAAGTGGCCCGCGACCGCGCGTACGACCAGTTCGTGGCCGTCGGCGACCGGTGGGGCGCGGCGATGACGCTCGGCATGAAGGCCGCGTTCATCTCGCACACGGGCGACAACGAGGCCGCGATCGCGTTGTACCGCAAGGGTCTCGACGTGGCGCTGGAGCTGCGGTCGCAGGACGACGCGATTCAGCAGCGGTGGCGGCTCGCGGTCGAGTACGCCCGGTTCGGCGACCACGAGTCGGCCGCGCGCGAGGTCGCCGAGGCCGAGAAGTTCGCGCAGGCCATCGGCAACGACCAGATGGCCGTCATGACCGGCTACGCGCGGGCGGAGGTCGTGCTGCGCGCGGGCAGGGTCGCGGAGGCGAGCCGGTTGAGCGCCGGCTTCAAGGAGATGGCCGCGGTCTCACCGGTGCTGAACGGGTTCGTCACGGAGTGGGGCGCGATGCTCGACGGGCGGATCGCGATCGCCGAGGGCAGGCCGGACGACGCCGAGCCGTGCGTCGCGGTGGCCGTGCGGACGACGTCGGAACGCGGCGACATGCCGGATCTGGCGGGCGTGACGGAGCTGCTCGCGCTCGTGCGGCACGCGCAGGGCCGTGACGACAAGGCTCTACGGTTGCTGGGGCTCGCGCAGATGATCCGCGGACGGATCGATCTGGGCGACCCGGACGTCCGGCGGCTCGCGGGGATCCTGGGCATGCCTGAGCGCCTCGGCATCACGAAAGCCGAGGCGCTGCAGGAGATTCGTGCGGAAGCGGGCGCTCTCTAGACCCGCCCGCGGTTGCTGTGTTGACGTCTGCAAGTACCACCAACTCTTGATCAAACCGCCCGTAACCAC
>NZ_JYJG01000393.1 GCF_000955955.1 Lentzea aerocolonigenes | reverse complement strand
TGCAAGTACCACCAACTCTTGATCAAACCGCCCGTAACCACACCCAACTGCCCTCGCCACGGGCCGTCGCGGCGGCGCGGTGGCAGGGCGAGTTGGTAGCGGAAAAGTGCCTGTTGATCTTGGGTTGGTGGTACTTGCAGAACCCTTAGACGCGGCGGCGGTAGGCCCAGGTGGCCAGCGGGAAGAACACCGCTACCGCCGCGACCATCCAGATCAGCGAACCCGTCAGCGGTCCCGCGATCGGCCCGCCGTTGAGCAGCCCGCGCAGTGCGTCGGCGAGCAACGACACCGGGCTGATGTCCGCCCACGCCTTGAGCCAGCCCGGCATCGTCGAGGTGCCGACGAACACGTTGCTGCCGAACGTCAACGGCATGATCAGCACGAACATCATGCCCTGCACCGCGCCCGGCGTCTTGAGCAGCATGCCCACGAACACCGACGCCCAGCAGAAGCACAGCCCGAACACCAGCGCGAGCCCGATCGCGATCAGCAGCTCCACCGGCCCGGTCTGCACCCGGAAGCCCATGATCGTCGCGACGACCAGCAGCACCGCGATGCACACGACGTACCGCACGATGTCCGCCAGCACCGCCCCGATCAGCGGTGCGGACCGCGCGATCGGCATGGCGCGGAACCTGTCGAACACGCCCTTGGAGACGTCCGTGTTCAGCTGCACGCCCGCCGTCATGCTGGCCTGCAGGATGTTCATCACCAGCACGCCCGGCACGAGCATCTGCAGGTACGCGTCGGTGTTGCCGGCCAGCGCGCCACCGAACAGGTAGGTGAACATCACCAGGAAGATGATCGGCGCGATCGTGACGTCCGCGAGTTGCTCGGGGTTCTTGCGGATCTTCAGAATGCCGCGCCAGGCCAGCGAGAGCCCGTGCCGCACACCCCTGTCCAACGAGATGGTCGTCACGCGCGGCTTGCCCTCGGTCTCACGCTGCTCACTCCGGTCCAACGAGGTGGTGGTCATGCCAGCCTCCCCTCAGGCTCGCGCTTGCCCGTCAGCGCCAGGAAGACCTCGTCGAGCGAGGGCAACCGCAGCGCCAGCTCGTCCGCGGTGATCCCGGCCTCGTCGAGCTTGCGGACCAATGTGGACAGCAGCACCGGGTCGTTGACCGGTGCCGTCAGCAGCCCGGTGTCGTCGTCGCGGTGCGGCCGGACACCGGTGAGATCACCGAGAATCCGTTGCACCACATCGAGATCCCGCGCCGACGTCGGCCGCACCTGCAACGTCTGGCCGCCAACCCGGCGCTTCAGCTCGTCCGACCGTCCCTCGGCCACCACCTTGCCGTGGTCGAACACCGTGATCGTGTCCGCGAGCTGATCTGCCTCCTCCAGGTACTGCGTCGTGAGCAGCACCGTCACCCCGTTCGCGACGAGTTTGCGGACCACGGCCCACACCTCGTTGCGCGCGTGCGGGTCCAGCCCGGTGGTCGGCTCGTCCAGGTACAGCACGGACGGGTTGCCGACCAGGCTCGCCGCGAGGTCGAGCCGCCTGCGCATACCCCCTGAATACGTCTTGGCGGCCCGCCCCGCGGCGTCGGTCAGCTCGAACTGCTCCAGCAGCTCGGCCGCCTTGGCCCGCGCCCCCGTGCGCGAGTAGTCGAGCAGCCGGGCCAGCAGGACGAGGTTCTCCGTCCCCGACAGGTCCTCGTCCACCGACGCGTACTGCCCGGTCAACCCGATCAGCGACCGCACGGCCCTCGGGTTGCGCACCACGTCATGTCCCCCGACCGTGGCGTGTCCCGCGTCCGGGCGCAGCAACGTCGCCAGCACCCGCACCGCCGTGGTCTTGCCCGCGCCGTTCGGCCCGAGCACTCCCACGACCTTCCCCTCCGGCACCTCGAGGTCCACCCCGTCCAGGGCTTTGGTCTCCCCGTAGTGCTTGACCAGGCCTTCAGCCCTGATCGCCAGCGACATCGTTCTCGTTCCTCCCTGTGTCGGGTGGAACTGTGCGCCCGGCCGCTGACACCGCACGCACAGCGCGCTGTCAGCGGCTGACAGCGGGCTTGCGCAGCAACGCCGCCAGCACCACGCCGACCGCGACCAGCGGGGCGATCCAGAGGAACGCGGTGCCGATGCTGTGCGCGATGTCGCCGGTCAGGAGCGCGCCGAACGCGGTCACGCCGAACGCGGCGCCGATGGAGCGGAAGAACGTGACGGCTGCACTGGCGGCACCGATGTCGTCGGCGGGCACGGCGTTCTGCGCCGCGGTCAGCGCCACCATCGGGACCATGCCGATGCCGATCCCCATGACGAGGAACGCGCCGACGAGCACGAGCTGCGTGGTGTCCGCGTCGAGGGTGCCCAGCAACAGGAGCCCGGCCACCGTGATCGCCATTCCGGCCACGAGGACGTCCCTCACCCGCCGCGGGTCCGCGATCCACCTCCCCGCCAGCGACTGGCTGAGCACCAGGCCGATGACCAGCGGCAACATGTGCACACCCGAGGCCGTGGCGGACACTCCGCCGACGACCTGCAGGTACGTCGGCAGGTAGACCAGTGCGCTGAACATGGCGACGTTCGCGACGAACCCCACCAGCGAGGCGATCACGACCGGGCGTGAGGTGAGCATCGACAGCGGCAGGATCGGTGCCGCCGCGCGGCGCTCGACCGGGATCACCAGTGCTGCCAAGGAGATCGTCACGACGGCGAGTGCGAGCACAGCCGGCGAGGTCCAGCCCCAGTCGCTGCCGAACGAGGCGATCAGCACCAGCCCGGTGGCGGCTGCCGCGGTCAGCAGCGCTCCGAGGTAGTCGATGCGTGCCGCCGAACGCCGTGGGGTCGCGGGCAGCGACCGGGCCGCGATCACCAGGGCCACCAGCCCCACCGGGACGTTGATCAGGAAGGCCCAGCGCCAGGAGAGCTGGTCGGTGAACAGACCTCCGAGCAGCGGACCGAAGATGCTCGCCACCCCGTACACCGTGCCGAACATGCCTTGGTAGCGCCCGCGTTCGCCCGGTGCTGCGATGTCGCCCACCAACGCGAACGTCAGCACGATCATGCCGCCGCCCGCCACACCCTGCAGTGCCCGCGCGGCGATGAGCTGGGGCAGGTCCTGCGCCAGGCCGCACAACGCGGAGGCGAGCAGGAACGTGGCGGTCGCGACCAGGTACAGGCGCTTGCGCCCGAGCATGTCGCCGAGCTTGCCCCACAACGGCGTGACCGCGGTCGAGGCCAGCAGGTAGCCGGCGGTGACCCAGGCGATGTTCTGGAAACCACCGAGATCTCCGGCGATGTGCGGTAACGCGGTGGCGACGATCGTGGAGTCCAAAGAGGCCAGTAAGACCGCGAGAACCAGTGCCGTCATCGGCGCCCTGGTGGAGATCCGGACGGGCGCGTCGAGTACCGCGGTCATGCCTTCACCGTCACGGTCTTGTACTCGGTGTAGGTGCCGAGGCCGACAGCTCCGTACTCACGGCCCAGACCGCTGGCCTTGAAGCCGCCGAACGGACCGTCGAAGCCGATCGGAGCGCCGTTGACGGTGACCGTGCCGGAGCGGATGCGGCGCGCGACGGCCATGGCGCGGTCCTCGTCGGCCGACCACACGCCACCGGACAGGCCGAACTCCGAGTCGTTGGCGATCCGGACGGCGTCGTCCTCGTCGTCATAGGCGATCACGACCAGGACCGGGCCGAAGATCTCCTCTTGAGCGATCCGCATCGAGTTGTCGACGTCCGCGAACAGCGTCGGCGTCACGTAGAAACCCTTCTCCAGCCCGGCAGGGACGTGCGGGCCACCCGTGACGAGCCGGGCGCCCTCCTTGATCCCGGTGCGGATGTAGTCGAGAACGCGCTGTTGCTGGTCGCGGCGGACCATCGGCCCGATGAACGTCTTGTCGTCGTCGGGAGCACCGACCGGCAGTGATTCGACGAGGTCGGCAAGCGCGCGGACCACCTCCTCGTAACGGCTGCGGGGCGCGAGGATCCTGGTCTGGGCGATGCAGGACTCGCCGTTGTTGAGCAGGGAACCGAACTTCAGGCCCGCGACGACGGCGTCGAGGTCGGCGTCGGGCAGCACGACGGCGGCGGACTTCCCGCCCAGCTCGAGGCTGACCCGCTTGAGCTGGTCACCGGCGAGCGCGGCGATGCGGCGGCCCGCCCTGGTCGACCCGGTGAACGCGACCTTGTCGACGTCCGCGTGCCGGACGAGGTGCTCGCTGGTCCCGCGGTCGGCCGGGAGCACGCTGACCACACCCTCCGGCAGGCCGGTCTTCTCCAGCAGGCGGGCGAGGAAGTTCATGCTCAGCGAGTTCTCCGGCGACACCTTCAGCACGACGGTGTTCCCCGCCAGCAACGCCGGGATGATCTTGGCGAGGGCGGCCGAGAACGGCGAGTTCCACGGGATGACCGCGGCGACGACACCGATCGGCTCCCGGCGCACGACCGAGCGGAACGGCGAGGCCGGGTCGGACGGTTCGAGGGTCTGTTCCCAGCCGAACTCCTCCGCTGCCTTGAGGTAGGCGGCGGCCTGGCGGCCCAGTCCGGGCTGGCCCGCTTTCGTGAACCAGAGCGCCGATCCGTTCTCGCTGGAGATGAGGGCGGCGATCTCGTCCGCGTGCTGCTCGCGGAGTTCGGTCAGCCGCCGGACGACGGCGATCCGTCCGGCCGGCGGGGTCTCCGGCCACGGTCCTTCGTCGAACGCCCTGCGAGCGGCGGCCACAGCGCGGTCGACGTCGGCGGGCAGGGCCTGGGCGGCGCGTCCCAGCACGGACTGGTCGTGCGGCGACACGATGTCGAGCTGCTGGTCGCTGCTCGGCGTGGCCCACTCGCCACCGATGAAGAGCTGGTCGTACGTGATCATCACAAGTCTCCCGCTTCGCTGAACTGTCACATCAACGTAGCACTTATAGAGACAAGAGCCATCTCAACGAGTCGGTAATTGTTCCAAGCGTCACACCAGCTGCTATGTTCGTGGGGTGAGAGCAGACGCCGCCCGAAACCTCGAACTCGTGCTGACCACCGGTGCCCGGATGCTCGCCGCGGACCCCGCCGCCAGCATCGCGGCGATCGCGGCCGAGGCCGGCGTGGACCGCAGGACCGTCTACCGCAGGACCGTCTACCGGCGCTTCGCCAGCCGGGAGGAGCTGCTCGCCGCCGTCTACCAGGCACGACTCGACGCGATCGAGGAGGCCATCAGCGCTGCGCGGTTGCGGGAGGCGCCGGTGGAGATCGCGCTGCACCGGTACGTCGAGGGCATCATCGGGGTCAACCGCAAGTGGCCGGTCGAGCTCAGCCGGATGACGGCCGACACGGAGGCATGGGCGCGCCGCAACCGCGCCGTCGACGAGGTGGAGGTGTTCATCCAGCGGTGCGTCGACCAGGGGTTTTTGCGTGCGGGACAACCGGCGGGGTGGATGGGCGCTGTGCTCGGGCACCTGCTGCACCTCGGCGGGCAGCAGCTGCTCGAGCACAGTCCGGCCCAGGCCGCGGACGTGCTGGTCGACACGTTCCTGAACGGGTGCGCCTAACGGCAGAGTTCGAGCTGGTGCTGCAACTCCTCCACGTCCGCGCCGGGCAGCGCGAGTGCCGCGTCGAAGTCCTGCATCGCCAGTTCCGACTGCGCGCACGCGAGGTAGGCCATGCCGCGGTTGAGCAGGACGTCCGGGTCCGCGCCGACCACGTCCAACGCCAGCGTGAGGTCGTCGACGGCGGTCGCGGCGTGGCCGAGCCGGAAGTGCGCGACCGCGCGGTTGACCAGGGCGGCCGGGTAGCGCGGATCGCCCGCCAGTGCGGCGTCCAGGTGGGGCAACGCCTGTTCTGGCTGGTCCTGTTCGAGCTCGATCGTGCCGAGCATGGCGAGCAGCCGCGGCTCGTCGGGTGAGAGCTGGAGCCCTGCCACCACGTCCGCGTGTGCAGCTTGTGCGTCGCCGGTGGAGAGCAGCAGTTCCGCGCGGGTGAGGCGGGTGTCGACGTCGCCGGGTTCCATCTCGAGCACGTAGTCGAAGTCCGCGAACGCGCCGTCGACGTCCTCGACGGCGAGCCGTGCGGTGCCGCGGTTGTAGTACAGCTCCGGGAACGGCGGGCCGATCTGCACGGCCCGGTCGTAATCGGCGAGGGCGGCGTCGAGGTCACCGCGCTTGCGGGAGATCTTGGCGCGTTCGCTCAGGTAGTCGGTGTAGAGCGGGTCGAGTTCGATGAGCTCGGTGAACTCGGCGTAGGCCTCGTCGGCTCGGCCCAGCGCGGCGTGCAGGCGGGCGCGGTTGTAGAACAGCTGCGAGCGGTGCAGCACCCACTCCTGCTCGTCGAGCTCGTCGTTCAGCCGGGCGATGCCGCCGTCGACGAGCTCCAGTGCGCGGCCCAGATTGCCCCGGTGCATCTCGACCAGCGCCAGCCCGTTGGCCTGGAACACCTCGTAGGTGCGGCGTTCGGCCGGGTCCGGCAGCAGCGACGCCAGCGTGTAGGCGTTGTTCTGCCAGCCGATCGCGGCTTCGTGGTCGCGCGGGACGAAGAACCTGGTGTGCAGCATGGCGATGCCGTAGCTGACCGTCATGTGCACCTTGGCGTCGGTGAACTTGGCGCGCAGGTCCATGTACAGGTCGAGCGACTCGGTCAGCCGGTCCAGCGCCACCAGGGCGGAGGCCGCGTGCTGAGTGAACCTCAGGTACTGCTTCGGCTGCGTCGCGGGATCCGTGACCGCGCGGCCCCGGATGCCCAGATCCACCACGGCGGCGGAGAATCCCGTCTCCACGCAGAACTGGAACGCCCGGTCGAGCACCTCCTGGCCGCGGCCGTGCGGGTCCGTGCCGCGTTCGCGATGGTACGTGACGGCGCCGATCAGCGTGCCCCAGTCGGCGCCGGGTTCCAGCTCGTCGGCACGCTCGTCGTGAAGTCGTTGCAGCACAGCGGGGTCAGCGTTGTTGTAGGCGTCGATCTCGGCCTGGTTGGCGCTGGTTCCGTCCGACTGGACGTAGGCGGCGACCAGCTGCTGCTCGCTGCGGTCATCGTCCTCGGTGACCTCCTCCACTGTGGACACGACGACCTGGAGGGTGGCGGGATCACAGCGACGGGTGAGCAGTTCCACGAACTCGCTCGTGGTCGGCTCGGCGGCGTGCATGGCCTCGAACACCAGGCGCAGGGGCTGCTCCCCCGCGTCCGCGCGGCGCCTGGCCAGGTCGATCAGGAACGTCACGATCCCCTGGCTCATGCACCGGATCATCTGCGCGCCGTAGAACCTGGTGCGCTGGGAGAACGGCCCGGCCGACGCCAGCGTCGACGGCGCGGGGCCGATCAGCTCGGCCAGCTCCGGGATTCCGTACAGCAGCTCCACCTTGTGCTGCTCGACCAGCTCGGGCCAGCGCTTCTGGGCGTCGGGCAGCAACGCGCGCAGGATCGTGTCCACACCGGTGTACGGGCCGCGCAGCCGGTGGTGGCAGACCGCCGTGATCACGTGCATGTCAGCTCACTTCTCTTCCGATCCGGCGCTTGCGCCGGGCGAGATGGGCGACCAGCGCCAGCTGGCCGACGTTGATCACCAGCGAGACGACCGCGTCCCAGAAGTAGAGGTCCAGCCGTCCACTCGAGAGGTTCCTGCCGATGATCTCCACGTACTGCACGACGATCGGCAGTGAGCCGAACACTGCCAGCGACAACATCACCGCGATGCCCAGCACGACGAACGGGCCGTACCACCGGCCGGCCTTCCGGTCGTGCTCTGTCCACTGCCCTTCGTCCACCACACGCTCCGGACGGCCGAGCGCGCGCCACATCCTGTTGCGCAGCAACGTGACGCTCGCGTCGTGCAGGTCGTGGCAGTGCAGCGCGGTGGCGAACACGTAGTAGAGGTCGGTGCGCAGGTAGAGCTGGAACTGCCAGACCAGGCGCATCACCACGGTGAACCCCAGCGCGATGGCCACCCGGCCGGTCAGCGACAGCGCGCCGCTCGCGTCGCGGGTCACGTGCGCGAGCAGCCCCAGCAGGCCGAGCACGACGACGTCGGCGAGCATGCCCGACAGGAACGGCAGGTAGCGCTTCTTGCTCGCGACGCTGAACAGGCCGTTCATCCGCGTCTCGAAGACCACGTACATGAACCGGTTGCTCATGCCGAGCTTGCTGGGCAGGCCGAGCCGCCGGCCGGCCAGGGTGTGGAAGCCCTCGTGCAGGAAGATGAGCGGCAGCTGGCCGAAGGTGATCACCAGCTGCACCGCCAGCGCGGACTGGACGAAGAAGAACTGGCTCGGGTCCGGCAGCAGGTCGTCGTACCGGGCGCCGAGCAGCAACCAGGTGATCGTGACAGCCGCGTAGACGAGCCAAGCCAGTGGTGAGAACGCCACCGCGCCGAGTTTCTGGAACCGGACAGGGGCCGCTCGGGTCGTGGCCTCACCGGTGCGGACGAACCCCAGTTCCCGCAACGTTTCCAGGAAGTCGTCCATGTCGATCGGCTCGCCGAACTCGGCCTCGTACCACTGGGCGGCGTTCGCGGGCGGCATCCCGTCGGCCATCCTGCCCAGCAGAGCGGCGCCATCGGACGGCAGTACCGCGTAGGAGCCGGTGTCCAGGCGGCCGACGACCGTTTCCTCTCCCTCCGGGACGAAGCTCAGGTCGTGGAAGAGCACTGGCGTGTCGCTGCTCATGACGCCTCCCGATGGCCGGGGGCCGCGGCTCGGTGGCGCGGCCCCCGGCGAGCTCAGATCAGGCCTCGACGCTGTACGGGCACTTGCAGGTGGCCGTGGTCAGGCGCACGTCGCCGGTGCGGCGGACGGTGATCTTCTTCATCTTGGTGGTCGTCTTCATGGGGTTTTTCCTCCCTCAAAATGACGCGGCTGGAATTTCGGCCGCACCAAATTCCTAACACGCCGCAGTTGGCGTTCTGCGGCAACAGAACAAACTCAGAACACTCGCAGAACACCTCGATACGGGCGCCGGAAAGTACCCATTTGAAATCCTGCTACCTCGTAGCCCGATCGGCAGATGTGTCGTTTGGACAGCCGCTGTCACGATCGAACGCGTGGAAGGGGAGGCACGAAATTGGAGGGTGTACCCGCGCTGCTCGGGCAGGAACTGCTCCGCCTGCGGCTCCAACGAGGACTTTCACTCCGCAAGCTCGCGAGACAGCTCGGCATGACCGCACACAGCGGAATTGTCGACTATGAGCGAGGTGTCCGAATTCCGCCACCGGATCTCATGTCCACCTACGTGCAGGTCCTGCAGCCGGACGGAAACCGCCTGGCCCAGCTCTACGAAGCCGCCGTGGCTGATCGCGCACACCAACGGGTGCTCAACTCGATTCAGTCGGAAATCCCGTTGGGAGCTGCTGACGTGGAATGGATCGCCCGGCTTTACGTGGAGCAGATCATGGCGCTGAACGGCGTTGTGCGCGCTTTGGAAGAACTCACGAGCAAACTTTCCGCCGCGATCGCCTAGAGCGGCATGACGCGCGACAACACGGGCACGGTGAGCGCGGCGACGACGGCGTGCATGGCCATCAGCGCGAGCGAGTTCACCACGCTGGCGCCCGCGGCGAGGATGCCGAGGTCGGGAATCCACGACACCACAACGACAACTGGCACGAGAACGCGCAGCACCCGCCGCGGGTCGCGGGCGGAACGGCGCACGAGGTACCAGCCGAGCGTGCCGAGCAGGATGCCGAGCACGGAAGCCGGCGCGAACTCCCCCAGCGCCAGGCCCATGCGTTCCTGACCGGCGGGGATGAACTTGCCCGCGACCACGACGATCAGGAAGTTCACCGCGACCGAGAGCACCGCGGCTCCCAGCAGGCCCACCACGACCTCTCCGGCGGTGGGCGCGAGACCTGCGGAACGGGTGCTGGTGTCGGTCATGAGCCCTGTCCTTCTGTAGGCTTTGCAAGCAGTCACTTGCATTCAAGGTAGCCATCAGGTCACCCTCGATGCAAGTGTTCACTTGCATCGAGGAGGGTGAGTGGCTGGACGGGTGCCCGACGAGACGGTGTTCGCGGCGGTACTGGAGGTGATCGCCGAACAGGGTTACGAGCGGGCGACCACCCGTGCGATCGCCGATGCCGCCGGCATCAACGAGGCGACGCTGTTCCGCCGGTTCACCTCCAAGCAGAACCTGCTGCGGCTGGCCGTGCGCGGCAACTTCGCGGGCTTCGCGCTCGATCTCGGCGCACCGGGTGACGACGTGGCCGCCGACCTGCTCACGATCGTCAGCTACTACGCGCGGCTCTACGAGACTCGCGGCGGCGTGGTGCTCACCCTGATGCGGGAGGCGAAGTTCAGTCCGGAGGTGGCTGCGGTGCTGGCCGAGCCGGAGGCGTTGCTGGAGAAGGTGGACGAGGTGATCCTGCACCACCAGCGGCGAGGGGCCCTGGTCGTGGAGCCGCCGCGGCACACGTTCTTCGCGCTGGTCGGGCCGTTGATGATGCGGTCGCTCGCGCGGCGGGTCGACCAGCGGGCCACGCAGAAGCCCGCCGACCCCGAGGCCGTGGTGCGCCGGTTCCTCGACGGGCACCGGCCCTAGGAGGCCGACAGGATCTTCGTGTTCCACCAGAGGTCGAGGGTGTCGAGGGTGGTGAGCTCGCCCGGCGCCTTCAGCACGCCGATGGTGAGGGTGCGGGTGTCCACCCACCAGACCTGGGCGATGCCATCGGCGAGGAAGCACGTGACGAACTCGCCGGGCAGCGGGCCTGAGGTGTCGCGGTAGTACAGCGCGTAGTGGATCGGGTCGGACTTGGGGCGGCACCCGCCGCGCTCGTCCATCCGCGGGATGCCGCGGCTGGTCACCAGCGCCTGGAAGTACGCGTCCTGTGCGGCGCGATCGGCGAACAGCCGGAACTCGGCCTCGTCCGGTTCCTGGTTCCGCGGATCCCACGCGTTCGTGATGCAGCTGACGGCCGCGACCGCGCCGCCGTCCGCATCGCGCGGTGTGCACGGGGTGGCGGCGTTGCGGAAGACCGTCGGCAGCGTTGCCAGCAGTGCGTCGACCTGTGGCGACCGGGTCGTGGTGGTGGTCGCCGGGGTGGTCGTCGAGCTCGTGGTGCTCGTCGTCTCGTCGCCGGACGAGGCCGAACCTCGTGTCCTGTCGAGGTTTCCGACGTAGATCACCGCCGCCACGATCAACGCCACGACCACGATGGAGCCGCCGACCAGGGCGACCTGCTCGGCGCGGGAGGTACGAGCGGGCTGGCGGCGAGTGTGCACGGCGGTCCGGACATCGGCCGTGGTGCGGTCGAAGGCAGGCGGGACCGGGGTGACCGCGGCCTGGGCCGCCGCCCGTGCGAACTCGCCCGCGGTGGCGTAGCGGTCGGCGGGGTTCTTGGCCATGCCCTTCGCGATGACGTCGTCCAACGCCACCGGAACCGCCGGGTTCAGCGCGGAAGCCTTGGGCGGCAACTCGTTCAGGTGCGCCCAGATCTGGGCGGCGGTGCTGTCCGCCGTGAACGGACGCCGCCCGGCCACGCACGAGAACAGCACGCAGGCCAGGGCGTAGACGTCCGCGCGACCGTCCACCGCACGTCCCTCGAAGCGCTCAGGGGCCATGTAGTCGAGGGTGCCGACGACCGATCCCGACGCCGTCAGGCTCGTCGCGGACGGCGAGACGCTGCGGGCGATGCCGAAGTCCACCAGGTACACGAAGTCGCCGGAGGTCACCAGGATGTTCGACGGCTTCACGTCGCGGTGCACGAGCCCGTCGGCGTGCGCGGCGTCCAGAGCGCTCGCGACCTGCTCGACGATGCGCACGGCCCGTGCCGGCTCCGCGGTCCCCTCGCGGAGGATGTCCGAGAGGTCGCGGCCCTCCACGAGCCGCATGTCGAGGTAGAGCCTGCCGTCGATCTCGCCGTACGCGTGAATGGGGATGACGTGCGGCTCACGCAGCCGCGCGACTATCTGCGCCTCGCGGCGGAAGCGGGCGCGGTAGTCCGCGTCGTCGTCGATGCCGGGCGACAGCCGCTTGAGCGCCACGAACCGCTCGTGCGCCATGTCGTACGCCCGATGCACCTCACCCATGCCGCCGCGACCGAGCAGCTGCTCGATCCGGTACGGCCCGAACGTCTCTTCCGTCATCCGTCCTCGTGTCCCGAGCGCCATGTCCGCCTGGCGCAGCCTACAAACTTCTCCGGACAGCTTGAATCGCCCGGCCGGTCACTGAACCAGCCGGGCGATCAGCTCAGGAGCTACGAGGCGAGCGGGATGTCACCTCCAACGCCCCACTGGGTGGTGAACTGGCCGCGCACGTACCAGTTGCCCTCCCACGGACGCCACACGGCGAGGTCGGTCACGCCGTCACCGTTGAAGTCGCCAGGAACCGGGATGTCCCCGCCGACGCCCCACTGAGTCGTGCTGATCCCACGCACGTACCAGTTGCCCTCAGAAGGACGCCACACCGCGAGATCCGCGACGGCATCGCCGTTGTAGTCGCCCACAACAGGAATGTCGCCGCCCACACCCCACTGGGTCGTGCTGATC
>NZ_JYJG01000392.1 GCF_000955955.1 Lentzea aerocolonigenes | reverse complement strand
GGGTCGTGCTGATCCCACGCACGTACCAGTTGCCTTCGGACGGACGCCACACCGCGAGATCCGTGATGCCGTCGCCGTTGTAGTCCGCCGCGACCGGCACGTCGCCGCCGACACCCCACTGGGTCGTGCTGATCCCACGCACGTACCAGTTGCCCTCGGACGGACGCCACACCGCGAAGTCCGTCACGCCGTCACCGTTGTAGTCACCGGGAACCGGGATGTCGCCGCCGACTCCCCACTGGACCGTGCCGATGCCGCGCACGTACCAGTTGCCCTCGGACGGACGCCACACCGCGAAGTCCGTGACACCGTCACCGTTGTAGTCGCCCGGAACTGGAATGTCCGCGCCGATGCCCCACTGGGTGGTGCTGATGCCGCGTACGTACCAGTTGCCCTCCCACGGACGCCATACGGTCAGATCCGTTGTGCCGTCACCGTTGTAGTCGCCTTCCGGGCCCCACTGCGTGAACCGCGAGAACAGCAGCCGGTTCGGTGAGCCCGGGCCGGGGTTGCCGACGACGTTCGGTGTCGCGTTGCGGACGATCGCGTCGTGCACCCGCGAGGCAGGGGCCGCCGGGTGCCGGGCGAGGTACAGCGCCGCCACGCCGGCCACGTGCGGGGTGGCCATCGAGGTGCCGCTGATCGTGTTCGTCGCCGTGTCGCTGGTGTTCCACGACGACGTGATGTTCACGCCCGGTGCGAACAGGTCGGTGCAGGTGCCGAAGTTCGAGAACGAGGCCCTGGCGTCGGCGATGTCCGTGGCGTTCACGGTCAGGGCCTCCGCGACCCTGGCCGGCGAGGTCGAGCAGGCGTCCGCGTTGGAGTTGCCCGACGCCACCGCGTAGGTGACGCCCGACGCGATCGAGTTGCGGATCGCCGTGTCCAGCGGGTCGAACGCGCCACCGCCCAGGCTCATGTTCGCCACCGCCGGCTTGACCGCGTTGGCGGTCACCCAGTCCACGCCGCTGATCACACCGGCGAAGCTGCCGCTGCCGGCACAGTTCAGCACCTTGACGGCGACGAGCCGGATCGCTTTGGCCACACCGTGTTCCGCGCCGCCGATCGTGCCCGCCACGTGCGTGCCGTGGCCGTTGCAGTCGGTGTTGTTGCCGTCTCCGGTGGTGTTGGTGCCCCAGCTCGCGCGTCCGCCGAACGTCGAGTGGGTGATGCGGATGCCGGTGTCGATCACGTAAGCGCGCACGCCCGCCGCGGTCGGCCCGTAGTTGTAGCGCTGGTCCAGCGGCAGGTTCCGCTGGTCGATCCGGTCGAGGCCCCACGACGGCGGGTTCACCTGAACCGAGTCCGCCTTGACGACCTGGTCCTGGTACACCGCCGCCACGCGGGGATCACGCGACAACGCCTTGGCGTCGCTCGCGCTCGCCTCGACCGCGAAGCCCTGCAGCGCGTGCTGCCAGCTCGCGGTCACGTTTCCCTTGTACTGCTTGGCGAGCGAGGTCGAACTCGTCGCCGCCACGCCGTTGCGCAGCACGACCACGTACTGGTCCGCGATCGCCGTCCCCGCCGGTGCGGCGACGAAGGTTCCCGGTTCTGCCGCCGAAGCCGTTGCCACGCACGTCGACATCGCTGTCGCGGCAACGGCAATCCCTACAAGCGCACGCCGTATCGCGCGTCTGCCCGAGGTTTTCACAAACGCCCCTCTCGTTCGAGACAAGCCTTGTGCTGGTGCACGGACCGCGATCGGCCGATCGCGGAACGGAACCGTGCGCCCGACAAGTTGGTCGTCGCAGCGCGGGTTTCGTAACCGGAAAACCGGGTATCGGGCCCAAATGACTCCGTCGGGAGCACCCGGCTACGCGAGCTGCCCGGCAGGTCCCGGCGCAGACAGCAGCGCGGAATCTGGTGCGGAAGGGCGAACGCTCAGCAGCTCAGCTGCCGGCGGTGGAAGTCGAAGTGCCGCACCGGGAACCGGTAGAGGTCCGCGAGAGTCATGAAGTCCTGGAAGAACGGGTCCCAGCGGGTCGGGTAGTGCATGCCGCGGGCCAGGTCGGGCTCGCGGTCCAGGCGCCGGTGCAGTGCGGCGATCGTGCGGTCGCACAGCACGTTCATGAGGTGGAGGCTCAGGAACGTGCCACCGAGCCACGACCCGAGGAAGTTCGCCACGTCGAACGGCCGGGTGGCCGCGTTGAGCACGCGCGCGAACACGCGGCTCACCCCTGGCGGCATCCGGCTGAACCCGCACGCCATGGCCGTGAGCGCACGCATGATCAGGAACCCGAGCAGCATGTGGAAGAGCAGCTGGCGGTTGTTCCACTTCGTGCCGTTGGACCGGCGCCGCAGCTCAGCCGCGGTGGCGTGCGCGAGCAACTCGTGGAAAGTTGCCCGCGCACGCTCCAGCTCGTCGTGCAGTGACGTGGTGTCCACAGCACCAATTGTGCGCCTATTGCCCGAACTGGTAAGCCCTCAGAACCGTTTGCCGCACCGAGTTGCCGCTCGCGTCTTCCGCCGCGGTACGCAGGCTCACGAAACCGTTGCCCGCCGGATGCGTCAACTGTGCCGTGTACGCCTCACCGGACGGCGTCACCGGAGTGGGATGCCAGGTCTTGCCGTCGTCATAGGAGACCGAGAACTCGAACGACGACACGGCACCCGTGTTGCCGCCCACCCGCAACGTCAGCGGGAACGCTCCGGACGGCGCCACACCACGAGCGGACACCTTGCCGGACGCGCGTACGAACATCAACCGCGACCCGTTGAACGTCCAGGTGGCGTCGACTCGCGAACCCACCACCGAGAACTTCTGCGAACGCGTCGCGGAGGTCTTCAGCGTCAACGGGCCCGGCGTCGCGGTGAAGGTGCCGCCGCCCGGCGTGTCCGACTTGCCGAGCAGCACGCCGTCGCGCGACAGCTCGGACGTGCCCTTGATCGCGCCCGCGTTGATGCCGTCGGTCTCGCCCGCCGACACGACGTCACCGGGCGCGAACAGGGCGACCGAGATGTCGACGGAGTCACCGTCCCACGTCACCGGATCGGGGATCGGGCCGACCGGTGCGCGGTTCCACTCGTTGGTGAACGAGCCGGCGCGCGGGAAGGTCCGGTTGTGGGTCAGGTACTCCGAGGTCGTGCCGTCCGAAATGGACATCGACTGCGTCCACGCCACGCCCGGCGTGTAGTACTCCGTGCGCGTCGAAGGCACCTTCACCGGCAGGTCGGCGAGCCCGAGGGCGCTGTCGTCCCACGGCAGTGCTCCGGAATCGGATCGTGAAGCCGTCGTCGGAGCGCCCTGAACATAGTAGGAAGCCTTCACCACCGCCAAGTTCCGAGCTTCGAACGACAGAGCGGAAGGCACCCGGTTCTTGTCGGCGAACACGAGGTTGTAGACCGAGGTTCCGTGCACGAGCACGGGCCGGTAGGAGAACCCGAGAACGCGGTCCTGGGCCTCGGACGGCGTCGCGTAGAGCGCGGTGTCCGCGTCCGCGACGTACGTCAGCGACTCCTTCCCGAACACCAAGCTCGCCTGGTACGAGTTCAGACGAGCGGCGCCCGCCTTGGCCGACACCGGTCGGGCGGACTTCTCGTCGGCCGTCACGGTCGCGTTGGCGGACAACACGATGCCGGGCTTGAGGATCGCCGACGCGGACCGCTTGCCGTTCGTCGAGGACTCGCTGAACCCGACCAGGTCGTACCGGCCCTTCGGCAGCCGCAGCACTTCCTCGAGGCCGTCGTCGGCGAACTTGAGGCGGAAGTACTGGCCCGTCCGGGAGTTCACGAGCCCGCCGAACCAGCTCTCGTCGGTGTCACCGCGCAGCACGCGCTTGATGGTCAGGTCGTAGCTCTCCTGCTCCACCGAGGCGCCCAGTGCGACGCGCACGACCTGCGAGCCGTCCGTCGCCGTCAGCCAGTCGCCGAACAGCCCGTCCACGGTCGGCTTGAACATCAGGTCCACCGATGCGCTACCGCCGGCGGGCACGGTGACCGAGGAGGCTGACAGCGTGACCGGCGCCTTCAACGACAAGGTCGACGCGCTGGCCCCGGAGTTGAAGAACGTCACTTTGCGCGTGACGGGAGAAGTGCTGCGAGGCCACGGAAAGCGCCCGAAGTTGACGCTGCCGGCGGAAGCACGCACAGGAGACGACACCGCGCGGCCGACGTCGAGGCGTCCGGTGCCCTGCTGGTAGATGCTCAACGAAGGCAACGGCGTCGCAGCGTTCATGAGAGCTGCCTTGAGTTCCGGCGCTTTCCACGAAGGGTGTTGCTGCAACAGCAAAGCCGCTGCGCCGGTCACGTGCGGCGTCGCCATCGACGTGCCGTTCGCGCTGGTGTACAAGGAGTTCACCGGCGTGCCCATCGACGTGCCGGCCGCCCGGGCCGCGATGATGTCCGAGCCTGGCGCCGCGATGTCGGGCTTGATCGCGTCGTCCACGATTCGCGGGCCCTGGCTGGAGAACCGCGACAGCTCGTCCTGCTTCGTCACGCTGCCCACCGCGAGCGCCAGGTCCGCCGCGGCCGGGTTGCCGACCTTGCGGGCCGCACCCGCGTTGCCCGCCGCGACGACGAACAGCGTGCCGGACTTCGCGCTGATCTTGTCGAGCGCGAGCGACAGCGGGTCCTTGCCGTCGGTCGGGCCGCCGCCCAGCGACATGTTCACGATGGACGCACCCTGGTCGGCCGCCCACTGCATGCCCGCGATGATCGCGTCCTCCTGGCAGCCACCGTCGTCCTCGCACACCTTGCCGATCAGCAACGAAGCGTCCGGCGCCACCCCGACGTACCTGCCGCCGGAGCCGGCGCCCGAGCCCGCGATGGTGGACGCGGTGTGGGTGCCGTGCCCGTAACCGTCGGCGATGCTGGTGCCCGTGAAGTCCTTGGTGGCGATCACGTTGCGCAGGTCCGGGTGCGTCGCGTCGTACCCGCCGTCGAGGTCGGCGACCTTCACGCCCTTGCCGGTGAACCCGGCCTGCCACGCCGCCGGCACGCCGATCTGGACGTTGCTCACGTCGTCGGCCAGGCGCGCCTTGCCGTTGAGCCACATCCGGTCGAAGCCCGCGTTCCACAACGACGCGAGGTCGGACTTGCGGGCCACAACGGATGAACCACCCAGCACCGGCAGCTCACGCACCACGGCGACGTGGAACCCACCCGTCACGATCAGCGGCAGGTCGGACCGGTGCGCGTCGTCGAACCCGTCGCGGGCGAGCGCGGTGACGTTGAACAGCCGCTCGTCCACCCGTCCCGACTGGACCAGCCGAGCGGCGTCGGACGGCACGACGGTCAGCTCGCCGTCGCGTTTCGCCGTGTGGAAGGTGATCCGGTCACGCCCAGGCCCGCGGATCACGCGCGGAGCGTCGCCCAGCACGACCTTGTCGCCGGTGACCAGCGTGACCGTTCTCGGGTTCGATCCGGGCAAGGGGATCGGATCCGCTTGCGCGACACCGCAGAAACTCGCGACCGTGAGCAGCGCAACAGCGCTGGAGAGCGTCCGCCGACGCATGGAGCCTCACTTCGTTCGGAGGGCGGCGACGGCACGGCCACGCTACCTCGGCCGAACGGAATCCTTCGGCCAGGAGTCAAACGGGCGTGATGACTTCGCCCGTAAGGGCAGCCCGCCGGACTCCCCAGTCGTAGAGGGCTTGGAGCGCGGGTCCCAGCGACCGGCCCTCCTCCGTGAGCGAGTACTCGACGTGCGGAGGCACCTCGGCCCGCGCCACCAGACCGGCGTCCTGCAGTTCGCGCAACCGCTGCACGAACATCTTCTCGCTGATGCCCGGCACCTTCCGCCGCAGCTCGCCGTAGAAGTGCGGGCGTTCCTTGAGGTGGGCGAGGATCACCGCGCGCCACTTGCCGCCGATGACGTCGAGGGCCAGCTCGACAGGACAGTGGTACACGGGCGCTCCTCACCGAAAAGTGCGTACTTGCCGGGCGTTCCGCCGGATGCTGGAGTGGGCTTCGTGATCAACGAGACATCTTCTCTCCACACCTGGGCCGGTGGCGCCGACGCGTTGCTCAAGCTCACCGAGGCCTTTTACCGCCACGTCGCCGAGGACGAGCTGCTCGCACCCGTGTTCGCCGGCATGGACCCCGACCACGCACGGTACGTGGCCCTGTGGCTGGGTGAGGTGTTCGGCGGGCCCGCCGCCTACTCCGAAGAGCGCGGCGGCTACGAGTTCATGCTCGCCAAGCACCTCGGCCGGGCCATCACGGAACAGCAACGCCGCCGCTGGCTGAACCTGATCATGGACGCGGCGGACGAGGTCGGGCTGCCGGCCGATCCGGAGTTCCGCGCCGCGTTCGTGTCCTATCTGGAATGGGGCACACGACTGGCGGTGCAGAACTCCGCACCGGACGCCAAGCCGTTCCACGGGGCGCCCGTGCCGAAGTGGGGCTGGGGCGTGGCGCCGCCGTACCGGGGTCAGGGAAGCAGCTCGACGACCACCCGGTAAGCACCGGGTTCTGAGGTGATGTGCAGGCCGGGATCGTCGAACATGCGCTGCAACGAGGCGTGCCACTCGGCGTTGGCGGTCGCCTTGTCCAGCTCGCTGCCGGACCTCCACTCGGCGATGTGGACGAACCGCGTCTCGGGTCCACCGGCGAGCGGCCGGTGCAGGCGGGAGCGGACGAAGCCGGGCTGAGCCGACATGATCCGCGCGTTCTCCTGGTACACCTCGACGAAGTAGTCGGCCTCGGCCGAAGGCACGGTGTAGTTCTTGACGACGGTGACCGGGCCGTCGACGCCGGTCCTGGACTCCAGTGAATGACTCATGCCCAGCAGGACAAGGCGCGTCCCCGGCCTGTGACAGGTCAGACTCTGCGGGCCAGCCGGAACGCCTGGGCCAGCACACCGTCGCCCGTCAGCACCGACGCCCCGTACTTGTCGCCCATGGTCACCGAGTTGTAGGTCTTGCGGCTGGAGATGAACCGCGGCCGGCCTTCCGAGTCCACGCCGAGGTAGATCGCGGAGTGGTCGAGCAGCGGGCCGTCGGCCGGGTCGAGGTCGAACGCCAGGATGTCGCCGGTCTGCACACGTTCCAGCTGCTCGTCGGACGGACGGGCGCCGGTGTCCGCGACCACCACCGGGCCAGGGGCTCCGGAGCTGTAGTCCTTGGCCTGTCTGGGCAGCCGGGCCCGCGAGGGTGCCCAGCCCAACGGGTAGCCGGAGCGGTAGCCGAGCACCATCCGGAGAAAACCGCTGCAGTCCAAGGAGTCCTTGCGAACGGGGTCGGGGGGACGGACGACCCCGTCCGCAGAGGTCCACGAGGTGCCGAGGTAGTCGTTGAAGTCGGCGTCGCTGAGTCGCTCGCCGTTGATCATCGGACCGAAGAACGCGCGGCCCGCGTACCGGATTCCCTTGTCGTCACGCAGATCCGGGGTGTTCCGGCGGTACTGCATCGAGATGTCCAGCACGTCCGGAGTGCGGTCGGTCAGCGCGTTCTCGACCCACTGGCGGAGGACTGGATCTTTCTCACCGTCCGCACGCCACTGGCGCGGAGCGATTCTGACCCACTCCTGCGTGGTGACCGACGCGGTGGTGACCTCGGGTTCGGTGAAAGTCCTGGCAGGACCTCGGAAGACGGCCGTACGCGCGCCGTCCGTCAGCGTCGCCAGCCGGTCGCCGAGCGCGTTGAGGACCAACGTGCGCGGCGGATCGTCGACCCGCACGAAGTCCAGGCGGCGTGGCATTTCCGCACCCGCGGACGGAATCGGCACGGCGAGGAGAATCGCGAAGACGAGCAATGGCAACGTTTTCATCGCGTCTGCCTGCACCTTTCTCGGACGCCATCCGTTAGGAAAGTTTCCTAACTAAGACCTATACTCGCCTCTGGTCATCCCGGTCAAGACGCAATCCGTCCCGGTACAAGATCCGAAATCGCCGACGACTCAAACGATCTTCCACAATGGACGAGCGATTTTCGAGTACGCTGCAAGCAGGGCTTCTACCTGCGCAAATGCGTGTCCGCGCGGGAATAGTACAGTAAGTAGTCTATTCCCGGCACCCCCGTACGGCCGGTGCTTTCGAGACGGAGAAGCGCCACCATGTGAGTCACGCCGCCAGAACGAACCCGAAGTTTGGACTTCTCGGATGAGTCGACTCTGGCGTACCCGTTCCGCCGTGCTCTCGTTGGCACTGGCCGTTTTGCTGATCATGGTTCTCGTCGTGGCGTTCCGCGCGATCGGTGTCATGCGCGGCTGCGACGCGTGCGAGGACCAGCACAACGTGCTCGGATTCTCGTTGCGGCTCAACGTGGTCGACGAGTCCGGCAGAGGTGTTCCCAACGCGACGGTGACGTTGCACGGCGAGAAGACCGAACGCCTGAACGGTGATCAGGGCGGAGCTGTGTCCACACCCGTGTTGCGCGGGCCCGTGCTCGCGGTCGTCGAGGCACCCGGCCACCTCCCCGAGCCGGTCCCACTCGGAAAGTCCGATGAGGACGGTCCGGTGACGGTGAAGCTGTTCGACCGCAAGCAGGGCCGGTTCGCCATGCACTCGGCCGGTGACGTGATGTTCGGACGCCGGTACGCGGACCCGGACGACGGCGGTCCGCTCGTCCCGCGGCAGGACGCGGCTCGCGGCGCCGAGCACGTGGTGTCGGCGTTCGCGCCCGCGTTCGCCGCCGCCGACTTCCGCACGGTCAACCTGGAAAGCGTCGTCAGCGACCTGCCCGCGGACAAGGCCTATCCGCAGAAGCGTTTCATCCTGAAGTCCGCCTCCGCCACGACCGCCGGTCTGAAAGCGCTCGGCGTCGACTGCGCGGTCCTCGCGAACAACCACTCCCGCGACTTCCTCGACCAGGGCGTCGCCGACACGCGCACCGCGCTCGCGGAAGCCGGCATCGGGATGGTCGGCGCGGACGTGACGCCGGAAGGTGCGGCGGTCCCGTTCCGCCGGACCGTCAACGGAACCGCTGTGGCCGTCGCCGCCTTCACCAGTGTCGACGGCGACTTCGTCAACGGCGCGTACCCGGACGCCGCCGAGCCTAGGCCGGCGGACGCGACACTGGACGACACCTGGCGGTACGACGCGCGGCCGTGGGGATTCGGTTCGGTCGCCACCGCTCCGCGTCGCATCGGCCAGGCCTGGGACGCCTACCGGAAGGCCGAGAGCGCGGCACCGGACGCGGTGAAGGCCGAGATGTGGAAGTCGCTCGTCGCCGTCTACCCCGAGTTGCAGGACTGGGTCGCCCGCCGGGGGCACGGCGGCGCCGCCCGCTGGGACCCGGTGGCCTCCCCCGCCCGGATAGCCCAGCTGTCAGCGCAGAACCAGCTCACCGTCGTGCAGCTGCACGCGGGCTTCCAGTTCCAGGACGCGGCGTCGGACAACGTGCGCTCGATGGCCCGCGCCGCCATCGACGCGGGCGCGGACATCGTGATCGGGCATCACCCCCACGTGTTGCAGGGCGTCGAGTGGTACAAGGGTCACCTGATCGTCTACAGCCTCGGCAACTTCGTGTTCGACCAGAACTTCCTGTCCACCTTCGCGAGCGTCGTCGTGCGCACGGTGTGGGACGGCGACCAGCTGCTGGAGGCGCGGCTGCTGCCGTTGGAGCTCGTCGACTACCGGCCGGTGCCGCTCACCGGTGATGCAGCGCGCCGGGTGCTCGGCCGGATCTGGGAACTCGGCCTGATGCCCGCGTCCACCGACCGCGACCGCACCGGCGCTGTGCGCGCGTACCTGAAACAACCGGCGCCGGACGTGATCCCCGCGCAACTGGTCGTCGAGCACAACACCGGACGAATCACCGCCGCGAGCACTCTCCCGGAGACCAGAACGGTCGCAGTGCCGGCGCACGGAGTCGTCGATCTCGCCGCACCGGGCACCCTCGTGCGTCCGGTGAGCGGTGACGGCGTCGAGGTGGGACGCGACCTGTTCGGCTGGGGCGGCTTCGAGGACGAGACGGCCGATGGTGCCGCCGACTCGGCCACGCACTGGAAAGCCGGTGGCACGACGGAGAGTTCGCAGGTCGGGCCGACTCCGCAGGGGCAGCGGTTCCTGCGGCTCAGCGCGGCGGCGGGCAAGTCGGTGCAGACCCGCGCCATCGCGCGGATTCCGGTGCCGCGACATCGCACGTACACGCCGAACTCGGCACCGGCCGATCCCGAACCGTCCTACTCGGTCCGGGCGATGGTCCGCGGCACGGGATCGGAGAGCGCGTACTTCCGGTTCGACGTCTACCACTTCGACGACAGCGATCCGACCGAAGATCCGGATTCGGTCGTCCTCACGACGATCACCCGCGCCGTGCAGGTGCCGTCCGACGGCGGCTGGCACCAGGTGACGATCGACCTGACGACGAACGACCTGACCACGCCGGACGGCGCGGGCAACATGATCATGATGTACACGGGGCTGAACCGCGCGCCCGACGGACGCGCGGGTGCTCTCGACCTCGACGACGTGCGCTTCGTGGAGTGGCGTGCCGCGAGCGGGATGACCGGCTCGTTCGGCGCGTTCGACCTGGCGCGCAACCCGGCGGACGTGCCGAGACAGCTCCCCGCCGAGGTGAAACGTCCTTAGTGGACTGATCACCCGGCGGAGACGTCCGCTTCCGCCAGAGCCTGGGCGAGTTCCGCTCGCGATGCAACCGACTCGCGCAGTCGTCCCGTCACTTCGATGTGGAGGAACACAAAGCCGTGTTCAGCAGCAGCTTTTCCCTGCACGTTCCTCGTCCCTTCGAGATTCCCGCACTCGTCGTCCCAGCCGCGGCAGGTCGCGAGGCCCGCCGCCCCGACTCGATCGGCCACCCGCCGGGCGGCCGGTCCTGG
Organism: Lentzea aerocolonigenes; assembly: GCF_000955955.1. GTDB lineage: Bacteria > Actinomycetota > Actinomycetes > Mycobacteriales > Pseudonocardiaceae > Lentzea > Lentzea aerocolonigenes_A. The sequence continues at coordinate 7,143 of NZ_JYJG01000392.1, read as the reverse complement.
ACGACCCTGACCCGTCGACACCACGACGTCGGAACCGGGCAGGCTCTGCTCGGCGAACCCGTGCAGCTGCACCTGCGGCAGCCCGCGCCCCGCCAGATCCGTTGCGACAGCGTGAAAAAGCGCGTCGGTGTGGTGGGCGACGTCGGCCTGCTCCCCCGCGGCCCGGCGGTGTGCTCCGGCGATCAGCACGACCGCGCCCGGTGTGCGCCGGTAGAGCTCGATGCCGAGCGCCTCGGTGTCGAGGTCCGCGTTCGGGTGCGGCACCTCGATCACGAGTCTCGGGGTGGTGGACCGGTCCGCGATGTACATGCCCCAGCCCTGCTCGGCGCCGGGTTTCGTGGTGGCGAGCACGAACTGTCTGCCGCTCGCGCCGTCCACTCCGGAGTCAACTGTGAAACCCAAGGGACGCAACCCGTCCGCCTCGGTGGCGGTGCCGTCCAGCAGCGGCATCAGCGCTCTCAACGCGGTGTCGCGTTCAACGGAGTCGGGCGCTCTGTAGGGCGCGCTGGGCGACAGGCCCTCGGCGAACTCCACCACACGGTGTTCCAGGTCGACGCGCGGTGCCGGATCGACCGCGGCCGTGCAGCCGGCCAGCAGCAGGGCCAGTACCGCGATTCGCATGTGCACCAACGTAGGGCGGTGAGCAAGTGAGCAACACCGTCGACCGGACGAGTTTGGAGCGGGAGTGCGCGGAGGCGGGCTTCCCGTCGGGCGCGCGCGTGCCGCTGGTCGTGATGGTGATCGTTCTCGCGCTGCTCACGGGCTTCTGCGCGATGAGGTTGTCCGGGCAGCCGGACGGCTCGCCGGTCGAGGTGGTCGCGCGGTCGCACCAGTGGTTCGCCACCAACCTCGCCCATTCGGTCGGCGCGTCGGTGAACGAGGCGGTCGCGGACCTCACCACGGCCGTGAAGCTGTACAGCGGCAAGGGTGATCGCTCCGACGAGCAGACGATCGCGTTCTTCGCCAAGAACTGCCCGCACGCGCGCGGAGTCGCGGTTGTGGACAACTCGGGCGGGCTGCGGGCGTCCGCCGGTGAGCCGGTGCCGATCGAGTCCGTGCCGCTCGACGACATCTCGTCCGTCCCGGTCCGGGTGATGGCGGACCGGTACGGCGGGGTGCAGGCGGTGACGGCCGACGCGCTGCCCGGCGGCAACCGGGTGGTCGTGGTGTCGAGCGATCTCACCATTCCCCCGGTGAGCGTGGACAGCCTGCGGTTGCCGGAGACGGTGCTGCTCGTGACGGACGCCGGTGAGGTGGTCGAGCCGCACGGCACCGAGACCGGCACCGGCCACGACGACGAGCTCGTCCGGCAGGCCGCCGACGTGGCCGCCAAGGGCGAGACCGGTCATCTCGTGGGCAAAGCGGGCACCGGACCGCCTACTGCGGACGCTCAGGCGACCGTGCCGATCGTGGCGTACGCGCCGCTGACCAGAGGACGGATCAGCCTCGGCATGTCGTTGCTGCTGGTCGGTGCCACCCCGCAGGCGGAAGCGTCCGGAGCGGGTACCGGGCTGCCGGTGGTGATCGCGCTGCTCGGGGTGCTGCTGCTCGCGGCGGTGCTGCTCCTGGCAGGGCTGGTCGGACCGGTCCGCAGGCTGCGCGAGGACGCGCTGGCGCTGGCGTCCGGGCAGCCGGGCGCCCGGATGCGACGGCAGTGGATCTCCGAGACGCACCGGATCGCGGGCGCGTTCCAGCCTGGCGCACGACAACGCAGGCTGCCGTCGGCGGTGGTAGCGGTCGTGCTCGCCATGATGGTGTTGCTGGCGTGGTCGGGCGCCGTGCTCGGCACGATCGGGCGCCACGACGTGCAGGTGCCCGGTCAGGCTGTCCAGGTCACTCAACGCCTGGCCGCGACCACGGCGACTGGGTTGCGGCGCAGCCTCCAGCAGAGCCTGACGGACCTGCGGTCGTTCGCGGCGCTGGTCTCCGGCACCGACGTCGCCGGCTTCCAGCCCGCGTTGCAGGAGCTGACGTCGCGGCGCGAGCGGTACCGGAGCGTCTACGTCGTCGATCCGGACGGCCGGACCCTCGCCCAGGCGGGCCGGGCGCCGTTGCGCGCCGAGGAGCCTTTACCACCCGGATCCGGCCTGCACCAGCAGAGCGTCGCGCACCGGGTGCCGCTGATCTACGCGACCGCGCCGATGCCGGGCAGCAACTACGTGGTGGTCGGTGAGCTGGACGTGGTGAAGCTGTCCGCACTCGTCCGGCTACCCGGCGGGGTCGGGCGGCTCGTCGACGCGGAACTGCGCACGGTGGCCGCGACCGTCGGCTACCAGGCGTACGAGCCGCTCGCCGCGGAACCGTTGCGCGTCAACGTCAGCAAGACTCTCAAGGGGGTGCCCGACCCGGCGGTGTGGGAGGTCGACGGCCGCACGTCCGTGGTCGCCTCGGCCGCCCTCTACGGCTCGAAGGACTTCAACGACCTCCAGTGGGCCGTCGTCGTCGAGCAGCCGGTGAGCCAGTTACCGTTGCCGGGCAACCACATCCGGCGCACGGCGTGGCTCGCCGCCCTGGTGTCCTCCGTGGTCGGACTGGTCGCGTTCGGCTGGTTCCTGCTGGTGCTCCTGCTGCCGTTGCGCAGGCTCGCCGCCTCGGCAGACCGGCTGGCCGCGGGTGACACCGCCACCGTCATCTACCCGCAGCGGCCCGACGAGATCGGCACCGTCGCCCGTTGTCTCGAACTCCATCGCCAGTCAGTCGAACGAAGGCGGTCGTGATGCACTTCCTGCACGCTGTCTACCTGATCGCCTGTGCGACGCTTCTGGCCGGTGGTGTCGTGGAGCAGCGCAGGCACTACCGGAACCTGCGCCGCATCCAGACCCGGATCCTGGTCAACGGCATCCGCGGGAAGAGCTCGATCACCCGGCTGTGCGCGGGAGCGTTGCGCGGCGGATCCCTGGTCACCGTGGCGAAGACGACCGGGACCGCCGCCCGGTTCATCCACCCGGACGCGACCGAGGAACCGGTCTACCGCAAGTTCGGCATCGCGAACGTGGTGGAGCAGATCGGCATCGTCCGCCGCGCGGCCGCGTACCGGCCAGACGCGCTGGTGATGGAGTGCATGGCCGTCGCGCCGGACCTGCAGGAGATCAACCAGTCCAAGCTGATCCGGTCGACGATCGGCGTGCTGTGCAACGTCCGCGAGGACCACCTCGCCGAGATGGGGCCGACGCTCGACGACGTCGCCCGGTCGCTGTGCCGCTCGATGCCGGTCGGCGGCATCTGCGTCACGGCCGAGACGGAACGCGTCGAGATCCTGCGCGCGGAGGCGGCCCGCCGCGGGTGCGAGCTGGTCGAGGCCGACCCCGAGTCGGTGACCGACGCCGAGATGAGCGGGTTCTCCTGGATCACGTTCAAGGAGAACGTCGCCATCGCGATCGCAGTGGCGGAGCTGTGCGGGGTCGACCGGGACCTCGCCCTGAAAGGGATGTGGGACGCACCGCCGGATCCCGGTGTGCTGCAGGTGCACCGCTACCACGTGGACGACCGGCACGTGCGGTTCGCGAACGTCTTCGCCGCCAACGACCCCGAGTCGACGCTGATGAACATCGAGCTGCTGCTGGAGCGCGGCGTGATCTCCCGGCCGCTGCACCTGGTGATCAACTGCCGCCCGGACCGCGTCGAGCGCAACGGCCAGATGGGCGCGCTGGTCGGCAAACTCGCCCCGGCGCGGGTGGTGCTGATCGGCGAACCCACCCGCAGTGCGGCGCTCACGATCCCGCGCTCGTGGCAGGGGCGGCTGGACGATCTCGGCGGCAAGCGTGATCCGGACGAGCTGCTGCAAGGGGTTCTTGGCACGGACGGCGAGTCGATCTCGCTCGCCGCCATCGGCAACATCCACGGGCACGGGGAAGTGCTGCTGGAACAGCTGGACCGGTTGACCAGGGTGGAGCGCGCCACCTCAGGCGACGGGGAGGTCCTGCCGTCCCAACCCAACCGGCTGACCAGGGTGGAGCGCGGCACCTCAGACCACGAAGAAGTCCTGCCGTCCCAACCCGACCGGGCGCGGCACAGCACCCCGGACCGCACCGAGGCGCACCCCGGCTGGTTCCTCCCCGCGGAACCGATCTCCCCGAGCCACCACGCCACCCCACCGCCCCGAGCCGACCGGCACATCCGCCCGGATGCCAGCGCTCCAGGCCACGAGTCCTGCGGCCGGCTCTCCCCCACAGAACGGACCACGCCATGATCAGCGGCGCGTTGCAGCCGGAGGTGGCCACGCTCGGTCTCGCGATCGGGCTGGTGTTCTCGCTGCTCTGCTACCTCACGTCGAACCTCTCGCCCGGCGGCATGATCACGCCCGGCTGGCTCGCCCTCACGCTCGTCGAGGACTACCGGCGGGCGGCGATCGTCGTGCTCATGACGGCGCTGACCTATTTGGGCACCAAGGGTCTGCAGCGCGTCGTGATCCTCTACGGCAAGCGGTTGTTCGCAGCCGTCGTGCTGCTCAGCGTTCTGTTGCAGACGTCGTTGTTCATCCTCATCCAGAACGACTACCCGCTGCTGTACGTGCACGAGACGCTCGGCTTCGTCGTGCCCGGCCTGATCGCCTACCAGCTCGTCCGCCAGCCGGCGGCCGCGACCGTGGTGGCCACCGGGTCGGTCAGCCTCGTCACCTACGGCGTGCTCGCCAGCGGTGTCCTCGTCGGTCTCGTTCCCACCACCTGAAGGAGGCGCGGTGTCCCGCCGACTCGCTGTCAACGTCGTCGTGCTGTGCACGGTGATCGCCTCGTCCGCCGCCGCGGTCGCCCATCTGGCGACCGAGGACCGCCACCGCGCGTTCCGGCAGACCGGGGCGAGCATCCGCATCACGCCGGCCACTCCGGCCAGCGCCTACCGCTTCGAACGGCTCACCGCGCCCGCGCGCACAGTGGTCCGGGACGAGCGGGGTGTCATCGTCGCGACGTTCACGGACGGCGCGCGCACGGCGCTGATCAACGGTCCCACGCGCACGTTCCAGAACCCTGCGCGCACCCAGGTTCAGGTGACCACCCCGGCGTGGGTTCGATTGACGCCAGAACCGTGGACTGCCAACGCCGAACACGCCGCGTGGCTGCGGTCATGGCTGGACGCGGCACTGACCGACCGCAGTGACGACGTGCTCGCCGTGGCGGCGCAGTACCTCAACGGCGCGGCGCAGGCGACCGATGCGAAGGCCGTGAGGTTCCGCGGCGACGCCCGGTTCGGTCGCGCCGACTTCTGCGACTACCTCGGCGTCACGTGGTCGTTCCCCGGCGGGCCGACGGAGAAACCAGAGCCGGACGGCTACGGCGCACTCGATCCGGCCGGTTATGTGCGCATGGTCTACGGCTACCGCGCGGGTTATCCACTCCGCTCGGCCTCCGGTGCCGGAACAGGCCTGCCCCGCACGCCGAAAGCCATGGCCGCACTCGACGAGGGCGCCCCGATCCCCGCCGACCGATTGGCACTGCAACCCGGCGATCTGTTGTTCTTCGCGGCCGGGGGCACGGAGGTCGACAGCGTCGGGATCTTCTTCGGCCTCGACCAGAACGGCAGGCCCCGGTTCCTGTCCAGCCGCAAGCGCACCGACGGGCCGGCGTTCAGCAACGACGTGGCGCTCTTCAACCAGGGGAACAGGAAGAGCCCGGTCCTGTACAGCGTGCGCCGCCTCTGACGGCGAATAAGGATTTTGCAAACGTTCGCCAATTCCTTATTTCACGCACCTGATTTTCACATACTCGAACCTCGTCACGAATTCTTCCCCGGCCATTGACTGAGGCGTCAGCAGCTATTCACAATTTCAGCCCACGCCGCCCTTTTCCTCTGGAGGCCAGTCGTGTCCGAAAGACAAAAGTTGCGACGAAGCGCCGTGCTCGGTGTCGTGGGAGTGCTCGCGGCGACGGGCATCGCCGTGCTCGTGAACGCGGCGGACGCGGCCCCCGCCCCCGGCGCGCTCACCGGCCTCGACACCTCGGCGGCCAACCGCCGGGCGCCGATCAGCGGGCTCTACGACTGGAGCAGGGCCGGGTACCGCGGCGGCCAGAACCTTCCTGGCGCGGGCGAGGTCAACCCCAGCGCGGCCTGCCAGATCACCGCGGCCGAGCTCGCGAGCCAGTTCAACGTCAAGCCGGACGACGGCCAGGACGACTCGGCGGGCCTGCAGTCGGCCATCGACTCGATCAAGACGGGCTGTTCGCCGTCCGCGAGCTACACCAAGCTCAGCCTGATCACGCTGCCCTCCGGGGAGCTGGCCGTGTCGCGCGAACTGCACGTGGACGCCGACTACCTGATCATCAGAGGCGCCGGCAAGGACGCCACGAAGATCACCTACCGGCCGGACGCGAACACCCTCTACGACGCCCTCACCCCGGACGGTTCCGACTGGGACGAGGACGGCATGACCTCGGGCGCGGGCAAGGGCGGCTGGCTGTGGCCCGGCCGCGGCCTGTTCCGCGTGCAGTCACGTGGCGTCGACCCGAGCTACGCGAGCGACTACGCCGCCGCTCCCGCCAACCGCAAGGACATCTTCGAGGGCACGATCAACGTGCACTGGAAGGCCGGTGCGAAGGTCGCCACCTCGGCCAGGACCGGTGACCGCACGATCGCCGTCCAGTCGGCCACCAAGATCAAAGCCGGCATGTTCGTGAACGTCCGCGCCGCCAACTCGGTCAAGTTCTACGAGCAGCAGCAGGCGACCGGCACCGAGTGGCCGATGCTGAACATGCACATGCGGCAGCAGATCTTCACCGTCACCTCGGTCTCCGGCAACACGGTGACGCTGGACAAGCCGCTGGAGTTCGACGTCCCGGTGAACTCCACTTCGGACGGTTCGGCGCCGATCGACGGGGCCACCTACGACTCCAAGGTCTCGCCGCTGCTGGACCCGGTGGAAGGCGTCGGTTTCGAGGACTTCGGCTTCACCCAGGCGATGCCAGGACTCGACCGCAACGAGGCGACCGACAACTACGGCAACATGGCCCCCGCCGCCGAGATGCACGGCATCGTCTTCAAGTGGGCGACCAACTCCTGGGTGCGCGGCATCAAGGCGGAGATGACCGGGTCGCACCCGATCGTCACCGAGGAGGCCAAGAACCTCCAGATCGTGAACAACGAGCTCGACGGCTCGTGGAACAAGGGCAAGGGCGGCAACGGTTACTTCCGCGGTTCACGCGTCTGGGACTC
>NZ_JYJG01000391.1 GCF_000955955.1 Lentzea aerocolonigenes | reverse complement strand
GCTCTACGCCGGCAACACCTCCCGCAACCTGCGCCACTTCACGTTCCAGTGGTCCTCCTCGGGCAACGTCGTGGTGGGCAACGACTTCGACTCCGACCTGAACCTGCACGGCGGCTGGGAACGCAACAACCTGTTCGAGCTCAACACGGTTCGCGTCTCCTACGCGCACCGCTCCGGCAACTGCCGCGCGAACTGCGGTGAGGAAGGCGGCGGCGGACCGGACAACTCCAACTGGTTCCCGATCTGGTGGGGTGCGGGCAAGAAGGCCGTGAAGTGGTCCGGCGCGTCCGGGCCGCGCAACGTCTTCTTCAACAACGCCATGACGAAACAGCTCGCGACCGGCGGCCCGTTCACCGACTACTACGCCGACCACTCGCGGATCTACCAGTTCGGCTGGAACGGCACGGCCTACCAGCACCTGGACGCCGGTGGCACACCGATCGCCGACTGGGCCATGAACGAGCAGCGCGACTACACCGGCGGGCACGGCGTGGACGCCACGAAGACCGACTCGGCGGCGTCTCTGTTCCTGAAGTCCGTCGACGGCACACCGCCGACCAGCACCACCACGTCGACCACGACCTCCACCACGACCACTACCACGACGTCGACGACCACAACCACCACGACTACGACCACCACTCCGCCGTCGGGCTCGTGCGTCACCGCCAAGATCACCCAGACCTCGGTGTGGGACAGTGGTTACGGCGCCGACGTGACGGTGACCAACGGCTGTGCGACCGCGACGTCGTCCTGGACCGTCGAGTTCGACCTGCCGTCCGGCACGAAGGTCAGCAGCTCGTGGAGCTCCGTCCGGACTTCCACGGGCCAGCACCACAAGTTCACCAACGCGAGCTTCAACGGCACGATCAAACCCGGCGCCACGGCGAAGTTCGGCTTCAACGCCTCGGGCACCGGCACGCCGACCGGCTGCACCGTCAACGGCAACCCCTGCGGAGGCAACTGATGAGAGCACTGACGCTCGGAGCGGTCGCCGCGACGGTCGCGGCACTGCTGAGCAGCGGGCCCGCCCAGGCGGCTCCCGTGCTGAAGGCCGAGGTCACCCAGACCTCCGTGTGGGACAGCGGTTACGGCGCGAACGTGACGATCACCAACTCCGGTGACGCTGCCACCACGGGGTGGACCCTCGAGTTCGACCTGCCGTCGGGCACCACGATCACCAGCTCGTGGAGCTCCGTCCGGACATCGACGGGTCAGCACCACAAGTTCACCAACGCCGGCTTCAACGGCACGATCAAACCCGGCGCCACGGCGAAGTTCGGCTTCAACGCATCCGGTGGCAGCCTGCCGGCGAACTGCACGATCAACGGCGCGTCGTGCGGCGGCGGCACCACCCCGCCCACCGACACGCAACCTCCCACGGTGCCAACGGATCTGCGTTCGACGGGTGTGACGTCCAGCTCGGTGTCGTTGTCCTGGACCGCATCCACGGACAACGTCGGCGTCACCGGCTACGAAATCCTGCAGGGCAACGCAGTCACGACCGTCACAGGCACATCGGCCACGGTCACCGGCCTGTCCCCCGCCACCGCGTACTCGTTCTCGGTACGCGCCAAGGACGCGGCGGGCAACACCTCGGCGGCCAGCGCACCTGTCAGCGCCACGACGAGTCCGAACAGCGGCGGCGGGGACACGGTCAACGTCTCCAACCCTGCCCAACTCCAGGCAGCGCTCGCCGCGGCCACACCAGGCCAGACGATCAAGCTCGCGTCCGGCACCTACCACGGCTCGTTCCTCACGAACGGCCGTGCGGGCACCCCGTCGCAGCCCATCACCCTGACCGGCCCGCGCGACGCCGTGATCATCAACGACGGTCCGTCCGGCGATCCCCCTGACTGCCCCGCGCCCACCGCGGGCTGGGACTCCGGCTACGGCCTGTGGATCTTCAACTCCCCGTACTGGAACCTCACCGGGTTCACCGTGCAGGAGTCGAAGAAGGGCATCGTCCTCGACAACTCGCACCACACCACGATCGACTCGGTCTCGGTGCACCACGTCGACGAGGAAGCCGTGCACTTCCGCCGTTCGTCCGCCGACAGCGTCATCCGCAACTCGGTGATCACCGACACCGGCCTGGTCCAGCCCGGCTACGGCGAGGGCGTGTACCTCGGTTCCGCCAACTCCAACTGGGCCTGCCACGGCAACAGCGGCGGCATCGACCGCAGCGACCGCGTCCAGGTGCTGGGCAACAGGATCGGCCCGAACATCGCGGCCGAGCCCATCGACGTCAAGGAAGGGACCTACGAGGGCGTCATCCGCGGCAACACCTTCGACGGCCAGGGCATCACCGGCGAGAACTCGGCCGACTCCTGGGTCGACGTCAAGGGGATCGGCTACCTCATCGAGGACAACACCGGCACGTTCCGCAGCCCCGGCACGTTCGCCAACGGCTACGAGACGCACAACACCAGCACCACCCCCAGCCTGCCCAACGGCTGCGGCAACACCTGGCGCAACAACCGCTCCGACCTCGGCGGAGTCGGCCAGTACGCCATCAACATCACCTCGGTGTCGAAGTGCACGGCGATGCCCAACGTCGTCTACGCCTCGAACACCGTGACCGGGGCGGTGAAGGGGCTGACCAACGCCCAGGTCACCCCCTAACACGCCCCGCGATGTGCCCGGCGGCTCCCGACAAGCCGCCGGGCACTCGCGGCTCCCGTGCCTCACGGCTGTCGTGCAGCACGAACAACCGGTGCGCTTCCTGGTGCGCCGCCTCGGCTTCCCCGGTCTCACCCAGGGCGGCGAGCGCGGCGGCCAGGTCCCGCAGCGTCCGTGCCCGCCACAGCGTGAGGTTCAACGACTCCCACCAGTCGAGGGCCTGCCGCAGGTGACCGATCGCCTCGGTGCACCGGCCGGCAGCCAGTTCCAGCTCGCCGAGCGTGCGGCGGACGAGCGCCTCGCCGAAGCCGTCCTGCATCTCGTGGCAGGTGTCCAAAGCGGACAGCAGCCCGGCCCGCACCTCCTCACCGCGGCCCTGCCTGATGCGCACCTTCGCGAGCGACTGCACGGCGTAGACGACCATCAGCCGGTCGCCCGCGACGCTCAGGCAGCGCAACGCCTCCTCGCTCTCCCGCGCCGCCTCGTCGAGCCGGCCCTCGGCGCGGAACACGATCCCGATCGACCGCCGCACCAGCCCGACACCGTGGTCGTCCTCGAGTTCCCGATAGGCGGCAAGGGCTTTCTCGTGGCCCGCCCGGGCAGCGGCGAAGTCTCCCAGCTCCAGCAACGTCATCGCCCGGCCGTGCTCGGCCCTGGCAACCGCTCGGGGATCGGTCAGCACCGGCAGGACGTCGTCCGCGGTGGCCAGGGCGGCCACGAGATCACCGCGTTCCCTGAGCACACTGGCCAGCAGCAGCCGCGTGACCGGGTTCTCGTCGCACTCCAGCGCCTGGCGGTAGTAGTCGATGGCCTCGTCGAGCCGGTCCTGCTCGGCCCGCAGCCAGCCGAGCCCGGACAGCACCAGCGCCTCCCCGGCCCGATCGCCCGCGCGCCTGGCCGACTCCAGGGCCGCGGTGTGCGTGCGCCACCAGTGGTGGAACCGGTTCTCCACGGCGAACGACGACGAGCACAGCGAGGTGGCGAGCCGGGTCGCCACGTCCGCCAGATCGAGCTCGCCGGCCCGTTCGACCACGTGCACCAGCGTGCCCTGCTCGACGTCCAGCCAGTCGGGCGGGTGCTTCGGCAGCACCGCCTGCCACCGGTCCAGACCGGCCTCACCGGAACGCGGCGGTCGCAGCGTTCTCATCGGCGTGCCACCGGAAGCGTGTTCCACCAGCAGCAGGCAGAGCTCACCGGCACGGGTCGCGACCGACGTGAGCTCGGCACGTTCCTCCTCGGCGTGGGCACGCTCCCACGCGAAGACGCGCACGAGGTCGTGCATCCGGAACCGCGGCCCGCCGCTCACGTCCAGCAGGTGGGCGTGCACCAGCGTGTCGATCACGTCATCGGCGTCGAACAGGGTGACGTCCATCAGCACCGCCACGACCCACGGGGCGAAGTCGGAGACGCCGAGCCACCCGAGCAACCGCAGGGCCCTGCGCGCCGGCGCGGGCAGGGCGTCGTAGCTCAACGCCACGCTGCCCCGCACTTCCAGGTCGCCCACCCGGAGCTCGTCGAGGATCCGGCGTTGTTCGCGCAACCGCACCACCATCGAGGACAACGGCCGGTCCGGGCGCGCCGCGATCCGCGCGGCCATGATCCGCACCGCGAGCGGAAGATGGCCGCACAACCGCAGGATCTCCCGTGCCGCGGCGGGATCGGCGCCGCCGGCCGTCGCGGTGAGCAGCGCCAGGCCCTCGGCCTCACCGAGGAGCGGCATGCCGATCTGCTCGGCGGCCTCCAGCGCGGCGAGCCGGGCCCGGCTGGCGATCAGGCACCGGGAGGCTGTTCCGCCCGGCAGCAACGGCCGCACCTGCCTCTCGTCGGCCGCGTCGTCCAGCACGACCACCACACCCCGTGCGGCGGTGAGCATCCGGTAGAACTCGACCCGTTCGTCGAGCGTCGCGGGCAGATCACCGGCAGCCACGCCCAAAGCGCGCAGGAACCGGCCGAGCACGTCGAACGGGTCGAGCGGCCGGAACGTGCCGCGCAGGTCCGCGTACAACCTGCCACCGGTGAAGCCGTCGGGGAACGTGCGGGCGGCGTGGATCGCCAGCGTCGTCTTGCCCGCGCCGGGCGGGCCGGAGATCGCGACGATCCGCGCCGCGTGAATCCTGCGCACCTCGTCGTCGCGCCCGACGAAGTCCGGGATGTCCGCGGGCAGCAGATCCGGTGCCGCCTCCGGTTCGTGCTCCTCCAGCAACGAGCGGTACGCGTCCTGCAGTTCGCGGCCGGGCTCCACGCCCAGCTCGTCCGCCAGCAGCCGGCGCGTCTCGTGGAAGACCGTCATCGCGTCACGTCTTCGCCCGGTGCGGTCGAGCGCGGTGATGAGGTGCGCGCGCAGCCGTTCGTGGAACGGGTGCTGCTCGACCAGTTGACGAAGCTCGGTCAGCACCTCGCCTGGCTGGTCGAGACCGGCCACGATCCGCCGCTCGACCACGGCCAGCCGGGCCTCCTCGAGCAGCTTCGCCTCCGAGCGCGCGAACGACCCCGTCAGCCCGGCGAGCGCCGGACCTCGCCACTCCGCCTCGGCGTCCTCTGCGGGGTCCTGCGCCTTGCGTTCGAACTCGTAGACGTCGACCCGCATGCCACTGCTGTCGAGCCGGTAGCCGCCGTCCTCGGTGACGATGGCGGCAGGCCCCAGTGCTCTGCGCAAACCGGACATGTAGGTGTGCAGCAAACCCGAGGCGCTCTTCGGTGGATCGTCCTCCCACAACAGATCGATCAGCCGGTGCGCGGACAGCAGACGTCCACGCGCCAGCACCAACGCGGCCAGCACCAATCTCGGTTTCGGTCCGCCCAACGCCACGGTCTGGCCGTTCTGCACGGCTTCGACCGTCCCCAGCAGCCTCAGCTCCATCGTCCTCCCCAGGGCGCTGAGGCTACGTCACGGGAAAGCCGTGAACGGCGCTTTCGGGGACTTGAGGTCCGCGAAAGCGCCGTTCACGGCATACGGGTGGGG
>NZ_JYJG01000390.1 GCF_000955955.1 Lentzea aerocolonigenes | reverse complement strand
ATCAGTTGGTGGTGGCGATGGGGGTGTTGTCGATCTGCAGCCAGTCGGACCAGGTGTTGGTGCTGGCGGCGATGTAGGTGTGGGCGAGGAAGCCGGCGCTATTGCGGGCGAAGGCCTCGGTGACGTTGCCGGTGCTCTTGTAGACCACTGACGGGGTGCCGGTGATGGTGCCGGAGCCGATGCCGGTCCAGGCGGCCCAGTTCGACATGCCGTCGCCGAGGTAGGTGTGGATCAGGTGGTCGCTGGTGTCGCGGGCGAAGACC
>NZ_JYJG01000389.1 GCF_000955955.1 Lentzea aerocolonigenes | reverse complement strand
GCGGCTTGTAGACCACCACGGGGTCGGAGGCGAACGTGGCGGCGGGCATGCCGAGCAGGTCGGACCAGCCGCCGGAGTTGTCGGCGATGTAGGCGTGCACCGGGGCACCTGCGTTGTTGCGGGTGAAGACCTCGGTGACGTTGCCCAGCGGCTTGTACACCGCGGCCGGGGTGCCGGTGATGGTGCCCGAACCGATCCCGGCCCACGCGGACCAGTTCGACATGCCGTCGCCCA
>NZ_JYJG01000388.1 GCF_000955955.1 Lentzea aerocolonigenes | reverse complement strand
AAGTAGGTGTGGATCAGGTGGTTGCCGGTGTCGCGGCCGAACACCTCCGTGACGTTGCCCTGCGGCTTGTAGACCACCACCGGGTCGGACGCGAACGTGGCGGCGGGCATGCCCAGCAGATCCGACCAGCCACCCGAGTTGTCCGCGATGTACGCGTGCACCGGGGCACCGGAGCTGTTGCGAACGAAGACTTCGGTCACGTTGCCCCGCGGCTTGTAGACCACCGCGGGAGTGCCGGTGATCGTCGAGCTGCCGATCACCGTCCAGGGCGACCAGGAGGACATGCCGTCACCGAAGTAGGTGTGCACGAGCCTGTTCGCGGTGTCACGAGCGAACACCTCGGTCACGTTGCCCGCGTTCTTGTGCACGACCACCGGGTCCGACGCCAGCTGCCGTCACCGTGTGGCAGCCACTGCGACCAGCCGCTCATCCCGTCGGACAGATACGTGTGGATCAGCTTGTTGT
>NZ_JYJG01000387.1 GCF_000955955.1 Lentzea aerocolonigenes | reverse complement strand
CGGTGCCACGGGCGAAGGCCTGGGTCGTGTTGCCGACCGCGTGCCACGTCGTGCGGCCACCCGTGTCACCGGCCGCGGCGGGCGGCGGCGCGTCGTCGACGATCTTCTTGTACCGGTAGGCGCGGTAGCTGCCGTTCGGATGGCCGTCGAGGCTGGCGTTGTTGATGTTCGTGCGCAGGTGCCGGACCGGCGTGGAACCGAACGAGTAGTACCAGAAGTTGCCGTTGGCGTCGTCCCAGCGGTCGAACAGGAACATGTGGGTGCCGGGGTACAACATGAAGTCGCCGGCCTTGAGATCGGTGCGCGAGATCGCGTTGCCCCAGTTCGCGAAGCTCGCGGTCGCCGGGACGTCCTTGAGGTGCAACGCCATCGACACGTAGCCGGAGCAGTCTCTGCGGTACATGTGACCGTCACCGGGACCAGGTGACCAGCCGCCCTGGTCGTACGGACCGGGCTGGTGGTCCACCCAGTACTGCGCCCGCTGGATGACCTCGCTGCGGGTGATGGGTCCGTCCAGGTCGGAGGCCTGCGCGGCGACGGGAAGTGCGACCGCCCCAGCGGACGCGACCACCGTGAAGGCGGCCGCCAGCACAAGTCGAGCCAGTCCCCTGCGGCTCAGTGTTGTCGTCATGGGCAAAGGTTCGATCGCGGCTCTTCAGAACCGCTTCAAGTCCCTCGCTCGCGATCTGAAGCGAGTTTGAAGGAGCGGCTCGAAAACTCCTCGGCATGACTCGAAGGATCATCGGAGCGAGCATCGCCGCCCTGCTCGGGCTGCTGGTGGTGGCCACGCCGGCGCAGGCCGACTACCGGGACGACTTCCTCGCCGCCGCCGGGCCCGCCGCCCAGCGCGTGCGAGCCGACTACGACATCCCGGCGTCGGTGACGGTCGGCCAGGCAACGCTGGAGTCGAACTGGGGACGCAGCGGCCTGTCCGTCAACGACAAGAACTACTTCGGTTTCAAGTGCACGTCGGCCGGCTCGCCGGGCCCGATCGCCATCGGCTGCCACAACTACCCGACGACCGAGTGCGTGCCGTCGCCGTGCCACACCGTGAACGCCTACTTCCGCGTGTACAGGTCGATGGAGGACTCGTTCCGCGACTACGGCCGTCTGCTGACGACGAGCCCGACGTACGCCGACGCGCTGCCGTACCGGCACGATCCGGACGCGTTCATCCGCAAGGTGGCGCCGCACTACGCCACCGACCAGTCCTACGCCGACAAGGTCCTCACGCAGATGCGGACCTACAACCTGTACCGGTTCGACTCCTCGGAACCCGTGCCGGCCGCCGGTGTCGGTGTCGCCGGTGGCCGCACGACCTGGCACGCGGTCGGGAACACCACTCAGACCTTCGCCCGAGGCACCGACAACAAGCTGATCCACAAATACCTGTCCGACGGGATG
>NZ_JYJG01000386.1 GCF_000955955.1 Lentzea aerocolonigenes | reverse complement strand
CAACAGGACCCGCTCAACGCAACCACCCACCAAAGCCGCGGACCGCAAGGTGACCACCCGCAAGACCCACGCACACAAACCACTCAGGGTCCGACAAATACAGCGAAGACCCCCTCTCCGCAGGTGAGGGGGTCTTTCACAGTGTTCTACAAGCGCTAGTTCACAAGCCCTAGTTCACAAGCCCTACGGCTCTTCCCGCTGCCGCCGAAGCTTGGCGAGCGCCTCCTCGAGGATCGCCTCCCCATCAGCGTCAGACCGCCGCTCCTTAACGTACGCAAGGTGCGTCTTGTACGGCTCGTTGCGCGGAGGCGCGGGTGGCGTCTGCTCGTCCCGCCCTGCCGGCAGGCCGCAACGCGGACAGTCCCAGCTCTCCGGCACTTCCGCCTCGACGGCGAAGGATGGCCGGGACTCGTGACCGTTCGCGCACCAGTACGACACCCGACGGCGGGGCGCGGACTCGCCGCGCTCCGATTCGCCCATCGGGCCTGCGCCGACGCGGGTACCGCGAATCGCGTTACCACCGGACATCGACCGTTACACCCCCACCAAGTGGTTACCCCAAGCCCCGAAGGGCTTCTGCCGCTGAACGGTTGATCAGCTACCCGCGCCGGGCAGCTTGATCAGCAGTCCGATGCCCACGATCGCGATGATCCAGACCGCGCCGACGAACAGCGTCAGGCGGTCGAGGTTCTTCTCGACGACGGAGGAACCGGACAGACTCGACTGCATGCCGCCGCCGAACAGCGAAGAAAGGCCGCCACCACGGCCGCGGTGCAGCAGCACGAGCAGCACCAGGAGCACGCTGGAGACGATCAACAGGATCTGCAGGAACAGGACCATTTCTTCCTCACTGACAGGCAGCCGACGCCATAGAGTACCTGTTCGACTGCCGAACGTGTGCAACCACTTGGGTCTGCGGGTTAATCAGATCAACTTAGGGTAGAGGGCCGCCGGCAGCCAGAGCACACAGCTTGGTGAATTCGTCCGCCTGAAGGCTCGCACCGCCGACAAGAGCGCCGTCGATGTCCTTCTGCGCGATGAGCTCACCAATGTTGGACGACTTCACCGAACCGCCGTAAAGCACGCGAACAGTAGCCGCCGTCTCCTCGCCGTACTTCTCCGCCACGAACGAGCGGACCAGCGAGCACACCTCCTGCGCGTCGGCCGACGAAGCCGTGCGCCCGGTACCGATCGCCCAGACCGGCTCGTACGCGAACACGATCTTCGCGACCTGCTCGGCCGTGAAGCCCTTGAGGCCGTCCTCCAGCTGCTGGCGAACCAGCTCCAGGTGACCCTTGGCCTCGCGCACGTCGAGCTTCTCGCCGAAGCAGAAGATCGGCGTGACCTCGTGCTTCAGCGCGGCCTTGACCTTCGCGTTGACGATCGCGTCGGTCTCGCCGTGGTACTCGCGGCGCTCGGAGTGGCCGACCACGACGTAGTGGCAGGCCAGCTTCTTCAGCATGGCGCCGGACACCTCGCCGGTGTACGCACCGGACTCGTGCTGCGAGATGTCCTGCGCGCCGTACTTGAGCAGCAGCTTGTCGCCGTCGACCAGCGTCTGGATGCTGCGGATGTCGACGAACGGCGGGAGAACGGCCACCTCGACCTTGGCGAAGTACTTCTCCGGCAGGGAGAAGGCGATCTTCTGCACGAGGCCGATCGCTTCGAGGTGGTTGAGGTTCATCTTCCAGTTGCCCGCGATGAGCGGGAGCCGGGCTGCCATCAGGACTCCAAAACGCTGATGCCGGGGAGTTCCTTGCCTTCCAGGAACTCCAGAGATGCGCCACCACCGGTGGAGATGTGCGAGAAACCGTCCTCGGGCAGACCCAGCGCGCGCACGGCCGCCGCGGAGTCGCCGCCACCGACGACGGTGAACGCCTCGGACTTCACGAGAGCCTCGGCGACGGCACGCGTGCCACCGGCGTAGGCCTCCTGCTCGAAGACGCCCATCGGCCCGTTCCAGAACACGGTCTTCGCGTCCGCCAGCTTCGACGCGAACAGCTCGCGCGACGCGGGGCCGATGTCGAGGCCCATCTTGTCCGCGGGAATCGCGTCGGTGGCCACGACCTCGTGCTCCGGGTTGCCGAACTTGTCGGTCACCAGCACGTCGACCGGCAGCACCAGCTCGACGCCGCGCTTCTCGGCCTCGGCGAGGAAACCGCGGACGGTGTCCAGCTGGTCTTCCTGCAGCAGCGAACCGCCGACCTCGTGACCCTGGGCCTTGAGGAACGTGTACGCCATGCCGCCGCCGACGAGCAGCCGGTCGACCTTGGACAGCAGGTTCGCGATGACGCCGAGCTTGTCGGACACCTTCGCGCCGCCGAGCACCACGACGTACGGGCGCTCCAGGTCGTCGGTGAGCTTGCGCAAGACGCCCAGCTCGGCCTCGACCAGACCGCCGACGTACGCGGGCAGCTTCTGCGCCACGTCGTAGACCGAGGCCTGCTTGCGGTGCACGACACCGAAGCCGTCGGACACGAACGCGTCCGCGAACGCGGCCAGCTCCGCGGCCAGAGCCGCACGCTCGGCCGAGTCCTTCGAGGTCTCGCGGGCGTCGAAGCGGACGTTCTCCAGCATCACGACGCCACCGTCGGTCACCGCGGCCACGACGGCCTGAGCCGACTCGCCGACGAGGTCCGAAGCCAGCGCGACCTCGGTGCCGAGCAGCTCACCGAGGCGGGCGGCGGCCGGGGCGAGGGAGAACTGGGGGTCCGGCTCGCCCTTGGGGCGGCCGAGGTGAGCCGTGACGATCACGCGGGCACCCGCGTCGGCCAGAGCCTTGATCGTCGGCACCGACGCGCGCACGCGGCCGTCGTCGGTGATCTTGTCGCCATCGAGGGGGACGTTCAGGTCGGCGCGCACCAGGACGCGCCGACCCGCGACACCCTCGGCGAGCAGGTCGCTGAGAGTCTTCAACTCACTGACTCCGAACTCAGATCTTCGAGGCGACGAGCTTGACCAGGTCCGCGAGGCGGTTGGAGTAGCCCCACTCGTTGTCGTACCAGCCGACGACCTTGACCTGGTTGCCGATGACCTTGGTCAGCGGCGCGTCGTAGATGCACGAGTGCGCGTCGGTGACGATGTCGGCCGACACGATCGGGTCGGTCGAGTACTTGAGGATGCCGGCCAGAGCGCCCTCGGCAGCGGCCTTGTACGCGGCGTTGACCTCGTCGACGGTGACCTCGCGCTTGAGCGTGACGGTCAGGTCGGTGGCGGAGCCGGTGGGGATCGGCACGCGCAGCGCGTAGCCGTCGAGCTTGCCCTTGAGCTCCGGCAGCACCAGGCCGATGGCCTTCGCGGCACCGGTCGAGGTCGGCACGATGTTCAGCGCGGCGGCGCGGGCACGGCGGAGGTCGCTGTGCGGCGCGTCCTGCAGGTTCTGGTCCTGCGTGTACGCGTGGATCGTGGTCATGAGGCCCTGCTCGATGCCGAAGCTGTCGTGCAGCACCTTGGCCAGCGGCGCGAGGCAGTTCGTGGTGCAGGACGCGTTCGAGATGATCGTCTGCGAACCGTCGAACTTGTCCTCGTTCGCGCCGATGACGACGGTGAGGTCCTCGTTCTTGGCCGGCGCGGAGATGATGACCTTCTTGGCGCCACCCTCGTCGACGTGCGCGCGGGCCTTGGTGGCGTCGGTGAAGAAGCCGGTGGACTCGACGACGACATCGACGCCCAGGTCCTTCCACGGCAGCTTGCCCGGGTCGCGCTCGGCCAGGGCCTTGATGACCTTGCCGTCAACGGAGATGCCCTCGTCGGTGACCTGCACGTCAGCGTCCAGACGACCGAGGATGCTGTCGTACTTCAGCAGGTGCGCCATGGTGGCGACGTCACCGAGGTCGTTGAACGCGACGATCTCGATGTCGTGGCCGCCGGCACGCACCGCGCGGAAGAAGTTGCGGCCGATCCGGCCGAAACCATTGACACCTACACGAACCGTCACGACGGACTCCTTGCGTTCGACTGGCAGGAACAAGCCCACCCTATCTGTCGAACTGCGCCGCTGGTCACACGGATAGTGCGTATCTCTTGATCGAGCCAGAAAAACGGCCCCTGATTAGGCCGTTCGGCGGCGCAGCGCGCGGAGCATCCAGAGGTACGCGCTCAGCTCCTCCGCAGCCTCCGCGGCGGTCCTGCACGCCTCCGGGCTGTTCTCCTTCGCGTCCCTGCCGACGACGGCGACGATCCGGCCGAGCCACTCGTCCACCACCGCCCTGTCCTGCGGCGGCACGAGGGAACCACTGGGCTGTCTGATCTGCGCGGCCATGACCGGACCTCCTGAGTCGGTGGCGGCGGCAACCTGGCGAGATCATGTCCACGCTTCGCCGGGGCTATCAATACCCCGAAACAGCGGGTGTTACGGACCGTTACACGCCGGTACGGTCATTCCTCATGACGGCCAATGCCGCCTGTGTGACATGTGGAAACCCGCTCAACGACACGGCAACGGGACGGCGCTACTGCTCCAACGCGTGCCGTCAACGCGCGTATCGCGAGCGCAGCTCGACACGGGACGACTCTCCGCATGACTCGGCTCTACCGGCGCCGCTCGACACGTTCGTGGGCCGCCGGGAGGAGCTGGCGGCGCTGGGGCGGCTCTGCGCGGAGCACCGGCTGGTGTCGCTGGTCGGCCCGGCGGGAGCGGGCAAGACCAGGCTGGCCGTCCAGCACGTGAGCAAACGCGCTGATCAGGTGTGGTGGACGGCGCTGGCGCCCGCGCCGGAGGTCGCGCAGGCGATCTACCACGCCGTCGGCGCGCACCCTCTGCCGAACCGCTCGGTGCGCGACGCGGTGATCGCCGAGATCGAGCAGCACCGGCGGCCGCTGCTCGTGCTGGACAACTGCGAGCACGTGCTGGCCGAGGTCGCGGACGTGGTGTCCGAGCTGCTGGCGTGCTGCCCTCGGTTGCGCGTGCTGGTGACGTCCCGCGAGCCGCTGCGGCTGGCCGGCGAGCAGGTTTTCGCGCTCGGCGAGCTGGAGCTGCCGCCCGTCGGCGCGAGCCTCGCCGAGGCCCTGCGTTACGACGCCGTGCTCCTGTTCGGTGATCGTGCCGTCTCGGTGGACCGGTCGTTCGAGGTCGACGCGTCGAACATCGCGGACGTCGTCGCCGTGTGCCGCTCGCTGGACGGCATGCCGCTGGCGATCGAACTGGCCGCGCGCCGCATCACTGTCCTCTCCCCCGCGGACATCCTGGCCAGGCTCGGCGACCGGCTGGGGTTGCTGACGGCCGGGCCGCGCGCCTCCGACGACCGCCACCGCACGCTGCGGGCCGCGATCGGGTGGAGCTACGACCTGTTGTCGGAGGCGGAGCAGTCCGCCTGTCGTCGTCTCGCGGTGCTCGGTGTGCCGTTCGACCTGGGTGTCGCGAGCAGGATCTGCGACGTCGAGGACGCGCTGGAGCTGCTGACCAGCCTCGAGCAGAAGTCGCTGCTGGTGGTCGAACGCGCGTCCGGCACCACCACGTTCCGTCAGCTGGAGTCGATCCGTCTCTACTGCCGCGAACGTGCGGTGGAGCACGGCGAGATCTCTCTCGTGGCCGACCGCGTGGTCGACTGGGTGTGCTCGCTGGTGGAGCCCGAGATCTCGTCCTTCTTCGCGTCGCCGTCCGTCGTGCTGCGCCTGGACCGCAACATCGGCCTGCTCGACCTCGCCGTGACGCGCAGCGCCGAGGTCGGCGACTGGCCCCGGCACGCGCTGGCGATCGTCGCCACGGCCTGGACCTCGACCCCGCGCGGCCCTCGCGGCGCCCCGACCGAGCTGCTGCACCGCGCGTTGTCGCAGCCTTTGCCACCGCCCTATCGCAGTGTGCTGACCGTTCTCGCCGCCATCCACCACCGGGTGCGCGGCGGCTGGCACGTGACGCGCACGTTCGCCCAGGAGTCGCTGGCGATCGAACGCGCCGACGCGTCGCGGCCCGGCACCCTGGCCCGTGCACTGGAGGTGCTGGCGTCCGCCGAGGCGCACACCGGGAACCCCGAGCTGGCCTGGCAGCTCTACGACGAGGCCGTGGAGCTGCTCCGGTTCTCGGGCGAGAAGCTGGCCCGTGGCGTGCTGCTGAACTCCTACGGCTGGACGCTGCTGCAGCACGGCGAAGCCGACCTGGCCGCCCCGCTGGTCCGCGAGTCGCTGACGCTGGTCCGGCTGCTCGGCCTGCCGCACCAGCTCAACCCGGTGCTGCACACCGCGGGCGCCATCGCGTTGGCGCGCAAGAGCTATCCCGAGGCGGTGGACCTGTTCCGGGAGAGCCTGGAGGTCGGCTCGGAACACCCGATGGACCAGTTCTACGACCTCGAGGGCCTCGCGCTGGGGCTGGTCGGGGTCGGGTCGGACGACGAACGCGCGTTGTCGTTGCTGACAGCGGCTTCCGCGGTGCGGACCCGCTACGACTTCCGCGCCGAGCCGTACTGGCAAGACCTGCTGGACGAGGCCCGGTCGGTGTGCCGGACCCGGATCACCGCCGGGCGGTTGCGCGCCGCCGAGTCGACCGGCGAGCGGATGTCGTTGTCCCAGGCCGTTTCCTACGCTCTGACCACGATGCCGATCGCCGAGGACGACGACGGGGTGATCTCCGAACGCGAGCTGCACGTCGCGACGCTGGTGGCGGAAGGCCTGACGAACCGGCAGATCGGGCAGCGGCTGGGCATCTCGCCGCACACCGTCGCCCGGCACGTGACGCACGCCCGCACCAAGCTGGGGCTGCGGTCACGGGCGCAACTGGCGGTGTGGGCGGGTCGCCACACCCCGTGACCCAGGCACGGCGGGTTGTTCCGATCGGGTTATCCTCAGCCCTTTGACGCGGACGTCTTCCGCCAAACCTGCAGCTAGGGAGTCAACTGTGGCGGTCACCTCCGCCGAGCGTCCCGCCGAGGTGCGCAACGCCCCTCGCCCCCAGCACGCTCAGCGCGGCGACATCCAGGGCCTGCGAGCACTCGCGGTCGGTGTGGTCCTGCTCTACCACCTGCGGCCGTCGTGGCTGCCCGGCGGCTTCGTCGGCGTCGACGTCTTCTTCGTCATCTCGGGTTTCCTGATCATCGGCACGCTCTCCAACGAGCTGCGCCGCACCGGAACGGTGAGCCTGCGCGACTTCTACGCGCGACGCATCCGCCGGCTGCTCCCCGCCGCGACCGCCACCCTGCTCGCCGTCGTGGCCGCCGTCGTGATCCTGCTGCCGGAGTCCCGGTGGCCGGACTTCATGCGGGAGGTCGTCGGGTCCGCGTTGAACGCGCAGAACTGGCTGCTCGCCGTGCTGTCCAACGACTACGGCCACGCCACCGCCGGCGCCTCTCCGGTCCAGCACTACTGGTCGCTGGCCGTCGAGGAGCAGTTCTACCTGGTGATCCCGCTGCTGCTGATCGGCAGCGCCGCGCTCGCCGGCCGGTTCAAGGCCAGCACGGCCCGCTACGCCGTCGGCGCCGTCGCGCTGGTGACGGTCGCGTCGTTCGCGTTCTCCGTCTACTACACGCCGGTCGACCACGGCGCCGCCTACTTCGTGACGCCGACCCGCATGTGGGAGCTGGGCATCGGCGGCCTGACCGCGATGGCGCTGCACCGGGTGACGCTGACCCGTGCGGTGCGCGAGGTGCTCGGCTGGCTGGGCTTCGCCGCCGTGCTGATCGCCACCGTCCTGTACACGACGGACCTGGAGTTCCCCGGCTACGTGGCGGCTCTGCCGGTGCTCGGCACCGCGGCGATGCTGGCCTGCGCGGGCACGTCGCTCGCGGGGCTGCTGGCCATCCGGCCCGTCCGCTACGTCGGTGACATCTCCTACAGCCTCTACCTGTGGCACTGGCCGGTCATCGTGGTGATCCTCGAGCTCAGCGGGCGCGACCGGTTGTCGAAGAAGGAAATGCTCGTCGCTCTGGCCGTGAGCTTCGTGCTCGCGGCGCTGTCCAAGCGTTTCATCGAGGATCCGTTCCGCCGCAACAGGTTCGGCCGCCGCCGCGGCACCTACCTGTTCGGTGCGATCCTCATCGTCGTGTCCGTGATCGCGGCCTCGATCCCCTGGTACACGGCGGAGAAGCACCTCACCCAGCTCGCGTCCCGCACGGCGCTCGACGCCGACCACCCCGGCGCGATGGCTCTCGACTCCAAGGCACCGAAGCCCGCGCCCGCCGGCGTGCCGCTGCTGCCGGACCCGGCCGTGGCGAACGAGGACGGCCCGTACAGCCGCGACGACGGCGCCGACTGCAACGTCTACGGTCTCGACTACGCCGCGAACGCCTGCTCGTGGGGCGACACCGCCTCGCCGAAGACGGTCGTGGTGCTCGGCGACTCGCACGCGGCGCAGTACACCACCCCGTTGATCGACTTCGCCCGCGGCGCCGGCAAGGGCAACTGGAAGGTGCGGGCGATGACCCGCAACGGCTGCCCGTTCAACGCCGTGGCGCCGCAGGAGGCCGGGACGCCGATCACCTTCTGCTCAGACCAGAACCGGGTCGTGCTCGACCGCGTGAAGGCCCTCAAGCCGAACCTCGTGGTGCTGTCCGGCATGAGCCGCGAGTCGTACCTGAGCGACCTCAAGTGGACGTGGAAGTCGCGCGAGGAGATGGTGTCCGGCTACCGGGAGATGCTGACCGCGTTCTCCGCTGCCGGCATCCCGGTCGCGGTGATCAAGGACCTGCCCCGGCCGAACGGCCAGGTGCCGCGCTGCCTGGAGCGCAACGCCGGTGATCCGGCTGCCTGCGGCACCCCGCGCGCCGAGGCGTTCCAGGGTGAGGGCGATCCGCTCGTGGCGGCGTCCGAGGGCGTCTCCGGGGTCAAGGTGGTCGATCTGACACCGTGGTACTGCCGGGCGGACATCTGTCCCGCGACGGTCGGCAACGTCGTGGTGTACCGCAACAACCACGTGACGAACACGTACGCGCGGACGCTCGCGACGCCGTTGCTCACCGAGCTGGGCATGATCTAGTGGCGCGACCCGGAACATTGGCGGGTGATTCACGCCCAGTGGGACGGCTC
>NZ_JYJG01000385.1 GCF_000955955.1 Lentzea aerocolonigenes | reverse complement strand
CGGCAACGTTCCGGGCCACGCCACTAGCGAGTTCTATCTACGACGAAGGCCGGTCCCGTGGGACCGGCCTTCGTTCGTTTCTCAGACCTCTGCTTCGAGCATCTCCGCCGTGACCGCGGACTCGGTATCCGGCAGGCCCAGGTCCTTGGCGCGCTTGTCCGCCATCGCCAGCAGACGCCTTATGCGGCCGGCGACCGCGTCCTTGGTCATCTGCGGGTCGGACAGCTGGCCCAGCTCCTCCAGCGACGCCTGGCGGTGCGCGAGCCGGAGGTGACCGGCGGCGGCCAGGTGATCAGGTGCCTCCTGGCCGAGGATCTCCAGCGCGCGGGCCACTCGCGCGGCCGCCGCCACCGCCGCACGCGCGGAGCGGCGGAGGTTCGCGTCGTCGAAGTTCGCGAGCCTGTTGGCCGTGGCGCGGACCTCACGCCGCATCCGGCGCTCTTCCCACGCCATCACGCTGTCGTGCGCGCCGAGCTTCGTCAGCATCGCGCCGATCGCGTCGCCGTCCCTTATCACCACGCGCTCGGCACCGCGGACCTCGCGCGACTTCGACGAGATCCCCATCCTGCGCGCCGCACCGACCAGGGCGAGGGCCGCCTCCGGACCGGGGCAGGTGATCTCCAGCGACGAGCTGCGACCGGGTTCGGTCAGCGAGCCGTGCGCGAGGAACGCACCACGCCACGCGGCTTCCGCGTCACACACGCCACCCGACACGACCGGCGCGGGCAGGCCGCGCACCGGACGTCCGCGCGGGTCCAGCAACCCGGTCTGGCGGGCGAGCCCCTCACCGTCCTTGACCACGCGGACGACGTACCGGGTGCCCTTGCGCAGGCCGTTCGACTGGATCGTGAAAACCTCGGCGTGGTGGCCGTAAAGGGCCTGGATCTCCTTGAGCAGCCTGCGGGCGGCACTTCCCAGGTCCAACTCGGCCTCGACGACCACGCGTCCGGACACGATGTGCAGGCCGCCGGCGAACCTGAGCAGGGAGGACACCTCCGCGCGGCGGCAACAGGTCTTGGATACCGCGAGCCTGCTCAGCTCGTCCTTGACCGCCGACGTCATCGCCACGGGCTTGTCCCTCCCACTCCGGTCTCATCGACCACCTGCCTCAGGCAACCGGCCAGTGCCTCCGGATCATGCCGCTCCGCGGCGTCCAGTGCGGCGATCTTGGCCAGATGCGTCCGCGCGCCCAGTGCCGAAGCGGCTCGCGTCAACCGGTCCGGGGTGGGGACCGAGTCGACGTCGGCGATCACCGCGTCCACCTTCAGCTCGGGTGCGTGTTCGCAGACTACGTCCAAATGGCGCTCCGGAGAGAAACCGGCGGTTTCGCCCGGTTGGGGGACAAGATTGAGCACCAGGACCTTTTTGGCGCGGGTGTGTACGAGCGCATCGTGCAGTTCGGGCACCAGCAGATGCGGCAACACGCTGGTGAACCACGATCCGGGCCCGAGTAACACAAGATCCGCGCCAAGTACAGCCTGTACTGCTTCCGGACAGCCGACAGGTCGCCCGTTCGGGGCAGTCAGCCGGATGCGCTGCACGAGCCCGGGCGTGGTCGCGATGGCGACCTGCCCCCGGATGCGCCGCACGTCGTTCTCGTCCTCGTCCAGCCCCGTGACATCTGCCTCGATGTCCAGCGGCTCGTTCGACATGGGCAGCACCCGGCCCCGGACGCCGAGCAGCTTGCCCGCTTTGTCGAGGACCTGGACGGGATCACCGAGCTGCTCGAGCAGCCCGGCGATCACCAGGTTGCCGACCGCGTGCCCGGCGAGCGCCCCCGTGCCGCCGAAACGGTGCTTGAACAGGGACGTCCAGAGCACGCTCTCCTCGTCGTCCCCGGCCAGCGCCGCCATGGCCTTGCGCAGGTCACCCGGCGGCAACAGGTCTGTGATCTCTCTCCGGAGGCGCCCAGAAGAGCCCCCGTCATCCGCAACGGTCACCACGGCCGTCACGTCGTCGGTGACACGTCTCAGGGCAGTGAGGGTCGCGTGGAGCCCGTGCCCGCCGCCCAGAGCAACAGCTTTCAACTTCGTCACTCGCGTCCCAGATCCCTGTGCACGACCTTGACCGCCATGCCGTCCTCGGTGGCCAGCCGCGCCGCCAGCTCCTCGCTCAACGCCACACTCCGGTGCTTGCCCCCGGTGCACCCGATCGCAAGCGTCAGATACCGCTTGCCCTCGCGGCGGTAACCAGCGCCGATGAGCCTCAGCAGCTCGTGGTACCGGTCGAGGAACTCGTCCGCTCCTTCCTGGCTCAGCACGTAGTTGCGCACCTCGCCGTCCAACCCGGTCTGCTCCCGCAGCTCCGGGATCCAGAACGGGTTGGGCAGGAACCGCACGTCCATGACCAGGTCGGCGTCCATCGGCAGGCCGTACTTGTAGCCGAAGCTGAGCACGGTGACCCGCGTCCTGGACGCCGCCTCGGTGCCGAACGTGTCCTCGATCTTGGCCCGCAGCTGGTGGATGCTCAGCGCGGACGTGTCCAGCACCAGGTCCGCTTCCTGCTTGAGCGGCGTGAGCAGGATCCGCTCGGCCTCGATGCCGTCCTGCAGCCGGCCGTCCCCCTGCATCGGGTGACCGCGGCGCACCGCCTCGAACCGGCGGATGAGGACGTCGTCCGTGGCCTCGAGGAACAACACGCGCGGCTTGTACCCCCGCGCATCCAGGTCCTTGATGATGGAGGCCAGGTCCTCGGTGAACGCGCGACTGCGCACGTCCATGACGACAGCGACCCTGGTGATGGCCCCACGCGCCTGCGCGCCGAGCTCGACCATGGTGGCGATGAGTTCCGGGGGCAGGTTGTCGACGACGAACCAGCCGAGGTCCTCCAGGCACTTGGCCGCGGTGCTGCGGCCCGCACCGGACAGCCCGGTCACCACGGCGACTTCGATGCCGGACTTCTCCGCGTTCACGACTACGACTCCGTTACCTGTTCAGGAGCTTGACGCTCTCGTACGTGTTCTGGTCTTGGTGGCCAGCGTGCGCTCTTTGCCAGCGTGCGCGCTTTGCCAGCGTGCGCTCTGGGCCGGCGGCCGCGCTGTGCCGGCGGACAAGCGTGCCAGCGGACATGCGTGCGGACAAGCGGACAAGCGGACAAGCGTGCCAACCGCCAGGCGTGCCAGCGGACAAGCGTGCCGACCGCCAAGCGTGCCAGCGGACAAGCGTGCGCTCTGAGCCGGCGGCCGCGCCACTCGCCTGCACGTCCTCGGAGAGTCTCCACTGCTCCTCGGTGTTCGCGCGGCAGGTTCGGCACTTGAGACGCTACGTGCCCCCGCGATCCCCGCCACTCGGACGGGTGAACCCTGTCCTGATCCACGCCTGCCGCCGTCTATCAGATGTCCGGAAACCATGGTCGTCTTCGCCGCGACAGAAGGAAGGAGCGCACGGGTCGGCCAGCTCGTGCCCGCGCTGAGAAGAGCCCAGTCGGCCAGCTCGTGCTCGGGAAGACCGCCGCCGCAACGCCGAACAGGATGCCCGCGGGGTGGTGTTGGGAGACCCAGGCTGTCAGTTGGCAGGCCACGTCGTGCACCGCGCGGAGGTGCGCGATCAGGCGAGGCGGGGCCTGCAGGGCCTCCAGCAGGCCAGCGGATTCCGGCGGCAGCGGATGTAGGCCAGCGGCTTCCGGCGGCAGCGGATGTAGGCCAGCGGCTTCCGGCGGCAGCGGGTGTAGGCCGGCGTCCTCGGTCAAGGCTTGGCGCACAAGCGAAGCGAGCGTCAAGACTTGGCCTCGGACGAGGACGACGAGACAGCGGACGAGGACGAAGGCACGGTAGGCGAAGGCGCTGCCGACGAGGACGACGGCCCGGTGGACGAAGGAGCAGTGGGCGAAGGCACGGTGGGCGAAGGCGCCGCGGACGACGGAGCGGTGGGCGCCGGAGCGGTGGGCGCCGGAGCGGTGGGCGCCGGAGCGGTGGGCG
>NZ_JYJG01000384.1 GCF_000955955.1 Lentzea aerocolonigenes | reverse complement strand
GGAGCGGTGGGCGCCGGAGCGGTGGGCGAAGGCGCCGCGGACGGAGCCGAAGAGGAAGACGGCGAGGCGAGGGTGGCCACGACGGCCTCGGCTGTGCGGCGGCCCACGCCGGGGACCTCGCTCACTTCGTCCACTGTGGCCTGCTTCAGCTTGCGCACCGAGCCGAAGTGCTTGAGCAGCGCGGCCTTTCGCGTTTCGCCCAGGCCTGGCACGCCGTCGAGCTCCGAGGCGATCATGCGCTTCGAGCGTTTCTGGCGGTGGTAGGCGATGGCGAAGCGGTGGGCCTCGTCGCGCACTCGTTGCAGCAGGTACAGGGCGTCGCTCGTGCGCGGGAGGATCACCGGGTCGGGCTCGCCGGGCACCCAGACTTCCTCGAGGCGCTTGGCCAGGCCGACCACGGCCACGTCGGTGATGCCCAGCTCGGCCAGGACGTCGGCTGCCGCGGCGGCTTGGGGTGCCGCGCCGTCGACCACCAGGAGGTTGGGCGGGTAGGCGAACTTGCGGGGTTTGCCGGTGTCCGGGTCGATGCCCGGGTTGGGGCCGCCGGACGCGGTTTCGCGCAGCATGGCCTGGAAGCGGCGGCGGACCACCTCGGCGATGGAGGCCACGTCGCCTTCGGAAGCGGCTTCGCGGATGGCGAAGCGGCGGTATTCGGACTTGCGCGCCAACCCGTCCTCGAAAACCACCAGCGAAGCCACCACGTCGGTGCCCTGGACGTGGCTGATGTCGATGCACTCGATGCGCAGAGGTGCCGTGTCCAGAGCCAGAGCGTCCTGCAGCTCCTGCAGGGCGGCCGAGCGAGCGGTCAGGTCGCCGGCGCGGCGGAGCTTGTGCTGTGCGAAGGCCTCGGAAGCGTTGCGCGCCACGGTTTCCATCAGCGCGCGCTTGTCACCACGCTGCGGGACGCGCAGGACGACACGCGAACCACGTTGTTCAGAAAGCAAATCCTCCAGAGCCGCAGCGTCGTCCGGCAGCACCGGCACGAGCACCTCGCGCGGGGTGTTCTCCGTGTTGTCGCCGTAGAACTGCATGATGAACTGGTCGACCAGGGCGCCGTCGTCGACCGCCTCCACCTTGTCGAGCACCCAGCCGCGCTGGCCGCGCACCCGGCCGCCGCGCACGTGGAAGACCTGGACCGAGACCTCGAGCTCGTCCTGCGCGAACGCCATCACGTCGGCGTCCGTGCCGTCGCCCAGCACCACGGCCTGCTTTTCCATGGCACGGCGTAGCGCACCCAGATCGTCCCGCAGACGGGCCGCTCGCTCGAACTCCAGCTCTTCCGAAGCAGCCGACATCTCGCGCTCCAGGCGGCGGATCATGTGATCCGTCTTGCCCGCCAGGAAGTCGCAGAAGTCCTCGACGATCTCGCGATGTTCAGAAGCCGAAACCTTGCCCACACAAGGCGCCGAGCACTTGTCGATGTACCCGAGCAGGCACGGGCGCCCGATCTGGCTGTGCCGCTTGAAAACACCGGCAGAGCAAGTGCGCGCCGGGAAGACGCGCAGCAGCAGGTCCAACGTCTCCCGGATCGCCCAGGCGTGTGCGAACGGGCCGAAGTAGCGCACGCCCTTCTTGCGCGGACCGCGATAGACGTGCAGCCGCGGGTAGTCCTCGAACAACGTCACGGCCAGCACCGGATACGACTTGTCGTCGCGGTACCGGACGTTGAACCGCGGGTCGAACTCCTTGATCCAGTTGTACTCGAGCTGCAGCGCCTCGACCTCGGTGGTGACGACCGTCCACTCGACGGACGCCGCCGTCGTCACCATCTGGCGGGTACGCGGGTGCAACCCGGCCAGATCGGCGAAGTACGAGTTCAGCCTGCTGCGCAAGCTCTTCGCCTTGCCGACGTACACGACCCGGCCACCGGCGTCGCGGAACTTGTAGACGCCGGGAGCCTCAGGAATCGTGCCCACTGCGGGGCGGTACGTCGAGGGATCTGCCACGCCGTCAAGACTAACGACGAGGTCTGACAAAAACTGCGAGGGTCAGGCGAGCACGACCTGATCGCCGTCGATGCGAACCGCCACAGCGCGCAAACCGGTGGTGGCGGGTCCCTTCTTCACAGCACCGTCAGCAGCACCGAACTGGCTGCCGTGTGAAGGACACGTGATGGTTCCGCCGGAAGGCTCGGCCACCGTCGAACCCTGGTGCGTGCAAGTCGCGTCGTACGCCTTCACCTCGGCAGCCGAAATCCGCGCCACGACGATCTTCTTGCCGCCAGGCCCGTCGACGAGCGCGCCTCCGCCTTCCGGCACATCCGCCAAGGCCACCAGTGCGGTACCGGGCTTACCGGTGGAACCGGTGGGATTCGAACCTTGGGTGGGAGCAGAACCCGATGAACTGCTGCAAGCGGTCACAAAGCCACTGGGCACGGCGAGTGCGACGACGATTCCGCACAACGCCGTCCGCCTGCTGACCGGGCTTTCGGTGTTCACGACCGAGTCCTCCGAGTGGTGGTGGTGTTCGGGGTCACACCACAGCATTACGCGAAGCGGTCAGCGAGAGTTCAGTCCGAAGCCCAATGCACAGCAACCTCACAGGTCTCAGCCAAGCACCAAATCTTCACCTGAAAGAGCGACGGCAACCTCTTTCAACCCTGAAGTCGCAGGTCCCTTGCGGACCGCGCCGGTAGCAGGGTCGAAAGCGCTCCCGTGCAACGGACAGGTGATGACACCACCGGCGGGAGGGTTGACCAGGGAGCCCACGTGCGGGCAGGAGGGGTTGAACGCGCGGAATTCACCTGATCGAGGCTGCACCACCAGCAGCTGGGCGTTGCCGGGCATGTCCACCAGCACGCCACCACCAACGGGGACCGCCGAAGCAGCACCCACGCGATCCCCAGGCCGGGCGGTCCCCACGCCACCCGTCTTACGAGGAGCAGGCTCGCCACAAGCACTCAGAGCAGCGAGCCCGCACAACAACAGCGCTGAACGTCGATCCAAAGACACAAACGGGAATTATCGGCGCTGGTCCTCCGCGGCAGCCGTCCGGGCCAGCGCGAGCACCGCGGTGAACGGCGGGAACCAGTGCCGTGAGTGCGACGGCGGGTTCGCCCACCGCAGCGATCCGTACCTGGTCATCGTGGGTGGCAGCGCGATCCGGTGCGGCGATCGCACGAACTGGACCTCTGGCGGGGCCTTCAGGTGGGTCGGCAGCAACGCCACCAGCTCGGCCAGGAAGATCCAGTGCTCGCGGGGGCCGGGGATGACGGTGACCGGACCGGCGAGCATGCGCGACTTCAGGTCGGCCAGGACGCGCGACCCGATGCGCGCCGGCATGGCCAAGGCGGTCGTGGCGGGCCCTAGAGGTAGGAAGACACCCTGCTCGGTGACATTCACCTGCCATCCGAGCAACCGGTAGCCGGCGACGGCCTCGCCGATCGCCCGATCGTGTCCCCTGTTCTGTGGGATCCCGGCACTCCCGGTACCGGTCTCCGCGGTCGTGAGGCTCATCGGCGGTCGTCCTCCCCGCTCATGGGTCAGGCACTGCCAAAACCGCGGGGATCTGCCCGCGACCTGACGATGTGCAGGGTGCGGGGCGGTGAGCGCTAACACCACTCGCGCGATGCATGGCGTTCATGCAGCGGACGTATGAAGCTCATCCGCCAGGCGGAGGAGCGCCAACTGCGACACGCGAATCCATTACGTCTTATGCATGAGATGGATGGACTGACGATCACGTCTCCGTACACTGGGGAAACGCTCAGTGACGGGGGGCGATGCCGATGGATACCGCGAGACCCAGATCCAGGCGCGCTTGCCCGTGTGGAGCGTTCATCGCAGCTGACAACACCGACCGGCTGTGTCACCGGTGCCGCCGCAACGCTCGTTCCGACGTGCACGGACCTCCTGCCGTCCCGGATGACTTCTGGGACAACCCCGCGATCACGGCGGCTTGCACAGATCGCGACATGGGTGCGCTGATCTCCGCATACCGGCACCACCCGCAGCACCTCAGCCGAGTGAGCCAGGACCGCATGGCGGGCTGGCTCGGCATCAGCCAGGCGCAGCTCTCGCGTTACGAGTCCGGCGAGAACCAGATCGACCGGCTCGACCGGCTGCGCCACTTCGCGCTCGTGCTCGGTGTGCCGGGCGAACGACTGTGGTTCGACCGAGTCGTCATCCCAGCTCAGGTGGGCTCCCCCGAAACGGGCCCGCCAGATGTGCTCGCCGCCCCGTGGGAGGCGACGAGCATTGCCCGTTCGGTCGAGGAGACGGCGAGGAGCGACTTGGCGATCAGCAGACGAGCGGCGCTCAGTGGGGCTGCCGCGGTGACGGTGGGGTCCGCACTGGTCGAGCCGCTGCAGCGGTGGTTGCACCCCCTGCAGAACCTGTCGAAGTGGTCGTCGCACTCGGCGATCAGCGAGGAGGAGCTGCTGGCTCTGCAGCGCGTGGCGAACGAGCTGCGCGGCTGGGGCGGCCGGGGTGGGTACGGACTGGCGCGCAAGGCCGTGCTGGGTCAGCTCGACGAGCTGGCCGAACGGCTGCAGCGCGCGCCCGCGGGTCCGACGACGGAGCGGGCGTTCTTCATCGGGGCCGAGCTGTCCAAGGTGGCGGCGAGCATGTCGTTCGACGCGGGGCTGCACAACGCGGCCCAGCGCTACTACGTGCTGGCCATCCGGATGGCGAAGGCTGGCCACAACGACGGCTTCGCGGCCCTGTGTCTAGCGGCGATGGCGCGGCAGATGTTCGACCTCGGCAGGCCGGAGGACGGGCTCGAACTGGTGCAGCTCGGCCAGTACGGCACGCGCCGCACGGGCACGCCGACGCTCAAGGCGCTGCTGCTCACGCGTGAGGCGTGGGCGTACGCGCAGATGGGCAAGACCCGCGAGTTCCACCAGGCCGTGGGCCTGGCGCAGGACAGCTTCGCGCAGCGCGAGGCGGACAACGAACCGCCTTACCTGCACAGCTTCGACGAGGCCGAGCTGGAGGGCGTGATCGGGGCGCGGTGCCGCGACCTGGCCATGCACGACCCGGCTCAGGCCGTGTACGCCGAACAGCACATCCGGCGTGCACTGGAGCTGCGAGACCCGTCGAAGGTGCGCAACCGCGCGTTCGACGTGATCGGACTGGCGCGCACCAAGATGGTCGCGGGAGACCCGGAGGCGGCGTGCGGGTTGATCAACGAGGTCCTGCCGACGGCGGCGAAGCTCTCCTCGGGGCGCGTGCTGCGCAAGCTGGAGGACTTCGCCAAGGAGGCGGCCACACACCGCCACATCCGCGCCGTTCAGGAGACCCGGGACGCGATCAGAGCGATCCGGACGGCCTGATGCGGGTCGGCATCACCGGACACATGAACCTGGTGCCTGAGTGCGTCCCGGCAGTGCAAGCCGCGATCGCCGAGGTGCTGGAACGGCTCGGACAACCCCTGGTCGGCGTGACGTGCCTCGCGCCGGGCGCCGACCAGGTGTTCGCGCGGGCGGTGCTGGGCCTCGGCGGGCAGGTCGAGGTCGTGCTGCCGGCGCTGGACTACCGGGACAGGCTCAAGCCGCACCAGGTCGCCGAGTACGACGAGCTGCGCGCGGCCGCCACGGTGGTCAGCGTGCTGCCGCACATGTCGTCCAACCGGCTCGCCTACGTCGCCGCGAACGAACGCATCCTCGCGTCGGTCGAGCTGCTGGTGGCGGTGTGGGACGGGGTGGCGCAGCAGGGCAAGGGCGGGACGGCGGACGTGGTGGAGCAGGCGCGGGCTTCCGGGGTGCCGATCGAGGTCGTGTGGCCGGCGGAGGCGCGCCGCAAGTCCTGACTCAGTCGAACTCCTCGGCGACCCAGTCACCGATCGAGATGTCGAACAGCAGCTGGTGCCAGAAGCCGGGGTCCTCGCGCAACGACGTCGGGTCGATCTCGCGCAGGCGGTCGCGGAACGCGGCAGCCACCGTGTCGTGCTCCTCGTCCTCCCGTGAACCGAAGGGGCAGCTGGAGGTGAACGCGTCAAGCGAACGCGCGAACGTCGTAACGCTCGCGTTGACGTGCCCCACGCTGTTATCGGACTCGTGGACGACGACAACAGCCCCGGTAGCCGTGTCGACGCCGAACCGCTGCCAGTCGTTGTAGCGGCCGAAGAACAGGATGCTTCTGCCCGAGGTCAGCGTCTCCACAGTCACTTCGGACGGCCCGAACGCGTCGAAGAGCTCGTGCTGTGCCGGCAAACCCTCCACTCATGCCTCCACCAGGCCGAACGACAGCATCGCCGTGCTGCCGCCGACTATCTCACCACGGGCGGGTTCGAGCGCAACGCGTGCGGCCTCGGCGAGCGCAGGATCGTCGAGCAACGCGGCGATGCGTGCGGTGATCCACCACAGCACTTCGTAGTAGTGGTCCGCACGCGGCGCGGGCAGCGATGCAGCGGCACGACGAGCCGCGGCGACGTCACCACCCTCGAGATGCATCAGCGGCAATCCCCACGGCCGATACGGCCCCCAGTCGAGCGTTACGTCGACCGGCAGTCCCATCGACAGCAGCGCCAGCGGCAGGAACCCGGCCTCCACCCCTGGCATGGATGAGAGGTCCAACGCGCGGTATCCGGCTTCATCCGGTGCGCGCATCAGCCGGAACCCGTTCGTGAATACGCGTACCAGCGGCGCTTCGTGAATCTCGGCGAGCTGTTCCGCCGCCAGGACGTGCTGCTCGGCCGCCGCGAAGTCCCCCACCGCCGAACACGCCTGCAGAGCCACGAGGTGCCCGAGGATCTCGTACGCCGGCAGGTCGTGCCGAGCGGACACCTCGATCAGCTCCGAACCGATCACACCGCGCTCCGCAGACTGCCCGGACCGCTGGAACGACTGCATGAACCGCGCGTTCAGGGCCACCACGAGCAAGGCCGGATCACCCAGCGAACGCGCCAGCTCCTCAGCTTCCAAAGCCGCCGAAAGCGCCCAGGCGTCACGCGTGCCCCGGTGCTCCACCGCGAGAGTGGCCAGCACCCGCGCCCGCAACGCCCCCTCCAGGTGCGGCAACACGCGTCGCCCCACCGAGATCAACGCCGCAGCCTGGACCGAATCGTCGCTCACGGTCCAGTTCGTCGGCACGTCGTAGGCGGTGAGAACCCGAGCCGTGAGCAACGGATTGCCCAGCCGCGAGGCCTCGAGAACCGCGGCGAACCGCTGGGACTGAGCCAGCGCCAAGCCACCCGTCAACGCCGCCTCGCCGGCGACCACCGAAGCGGACCGCAGCTGCGCGTACGAGCCGCCCCTGGCAACGGCGTGACGCAGGATGTCCGCCTCGGCGCGGTCAAGATCAGGCGAAGCATCCAACCCGAGACGAACAAGCCGGTCGCGTGACGAACGCAGCACTCGAAGCGCTTCGACCTGCCGTCCGTCCTGGAACAGCGCGTGCGCCAGCAGCACCTGAGCCTTCTCCCGCCACGGGTGCGCAGCAGCGAACGCGGCCAACTCCCCGACCAGAGACGCCCCACATCCCGCATCGAGCACGGCGCGCGCACGCAGCTCCAACAGCCGTGCGCGCTCCTGCACCACCCACGGCGACGGATCGAGATCGGCGTAAGGCTCTCCCCACGCAACCGACGCGGGCTCCGATTCGAACCGCCACACATCGACGTCGGAAACCCGCAGCGCATAGCCACGACCAACGGTTTCGATCGCCGCAGCCCCCAAAGCCGCGCGCAGCTCCGACACGAAAGTCCGCACCGCCCCGACCGCGCCATCAGGCGGGTCGTCCCAGAGATCGCTGATCAGCACGTCGAGCGACACAACGCGCCCGCCAGCCGCCACGAGACGACCGAGCAACTCACGACGACGTTTGCTGCCCACGGCCACAAGACGACCATCGGTGCCGACGACCGTGACCGGCCCAAGCACCCTGATCTGCACGGACGTGGATGCTAATCGCCTGCTGATCAGCCCGCCCGATGCTGGGCCACATGAAGCTCCACACCGAAATCACCGGCGACGGCTCGCCGATCATCCTGCTGCACGGCTTCCCGCAGACCCACCTGATGTGGCGCCACGTCGCCCCGAAGCTCGCCGAGCACCACACCGTCGTCTGCCCCGACCTGCGCGGCTACGGCGCCAGCGGCAAGCCTCGAACCGGCTACGACAAGCGCACGATGGCCCAGGACGTCATCGACCTGGCCGACGAGCTCGGACTCGGCACGTTCGCCCTGGTCGGCCACGACCGAGGCGTCCACGTGGCCTTCCGAGCCGCCCTCGACCACCCGGACCGGATCAGCCACCTGGGACTCCTGGACAGCGTCCCGGCGCTCGACACCTGGAACGTCCTGCACGGCCGCGAGGCCGCGGTGGCGTTCCACCTGTACCTCCTGGCCCAGCCGAGCGACCTGCCCGAGCAGCTCATCACCAACAGCTCAGACGCCTTCTTCGGCCACTTCCTCGACGCCTGGTCGCACAATCCATTCCCCGAGGACATCAGGACCGAGTACCTCGAGGCCTCCCGCAACGCGATTCCGTCGATCATCGAGGACTTCCGCGCCCTGGCGACCATCGACGTCGAGCACGACCGCGAAGACCTCGACAAAGGCACCAAACTCACCATGCCGGTGGCCGTCCTGCAGCAGGACTGGGGCACCCAGCTGGGCTTCGACCCGGCCGAGCTCTGGCGCAAGTGGGCCACCGACCTCCGCTTCACCACGACGCGGGCCGGCCACTTCGCAGCAGAGGAAGCACCGGACGAAGTCACGAAGTTCATCAGGGACCTCGTTGCTCCGGTTGAGGGAAGTTCGTCGGCAACCGGACCAACTCCGCTCACTGGTCTGGCCGCGGAGGGGGTGTGTTGATCACGATTTCGGGGCATGGCAGCCGAACCGTTCGCCCGCTTGGCCGACCGCCAGCACGCGTTGCGAACAGCACTACGCGCACTGCAAGCCGCGGGACCCGGCAGCCCTGACTTCCCCGGCCTGCTGGCCGAGACCGACAAAGAGGTCGAGGCCGTCATGCACGCCCGCCGCGACGTCGAGGCAGCCCGCCTGACGGTGCCGAACCGGGCGATCGCGGCGGGCACGGCCGTCGCGGCGCTGATCGTCGTCATCGGCTGGTTCGACGGCTGGTCGCTGCTGTCCGTCGTGCTGGCCCTGGCCGTCGCCGCGGCCGTCCTGGTGGACCCGGTGGGCCGGATGATCTGGGAACCGCGTGCCAGGACGGCGGCGATCGTGGCGGCCCTCGTCGCCGTGTTGCTGACACCATTGGCGAACGGCTGGGCGGCACTGGCCGTGCTGGCGGGAGTCGCGTGGTGGGCGTGGAGGACGTTGCGATGATGGACATCGACCCGGTCAAGGCGCTCGACGGCAAGATCGAGCGGTTGAAGAAGGACCTCAAGTCGCTCGGCAACCGCCTCGACCACGCCCAGACCGAAGCCGCCCAGCAACAGCTGAGCACCACGAACCAGCTGCGCGACACCACCCGCAAGGTCGCCAAGACCAACGAGAGGGTCACCGAGCTGGCGGACAGCGTGCACCGGCTCGAACGGCTTCTGGTGGCGCTCAACAGGAAGGTCCGCGCGGGCGAGACGCAGAAGGCCGACTTCGACAGCTGGCCGGAGATCGAGAAGCCGCTCATCGCCAGGATCCTCGCGGGCCAGGAAGCCTACGCGCGCAAGACGTTCACGCCGCAGGAAGCCAAGGACACCCGCAAGGCCATCGCCGACTACGACAAAGCCGCAATGGCGGCCATCGACGCTGCCGAAGCGCTCACGACGTTGCCGCCCAACGCGGAATCGTTGTGGCGCAAGAAGTACAAGCAGTGGCACACGATCACCCGCAAACAACGCCCGGACGCACCCGACGAGAACGGGCACGCCAAGGACACCGCTGCCAAGTCAGCGGGCAACGAAGCCGTCGCGGAGGCACGCGAGCTGATCCGCACCCGCATCGAGGACGCGGTCGCGCGGGACCTGCTCTTCCCGGCGTGGTTCGAGAACATGCTCGGACCGGCCGCACCGCCCGGCAAGGCGGACGATTGGCTTTACACCGCAACGGATGTCGTGTTGTACCGGTTGCTGCACGACGTCACCAGCCCGGCGAACGCGCTGGGTGCGCCGCCCCAGGAACAAGGGCATCGCAGAACCCTCCACGACCGCCTGATCGTGGAGTGCGCGGACTACCGCAAGGCGTGACCGCTACCGGATAGCACGAGCGATCACCGGACAGGGCGCCTCTGTCCGGTGAAACTCATGCGTTAGGCCAGCTCAAGGCTGAACCGCTGCTTTTCCGCGTCCACCGCGAGCACCTTCACCTGCACCGCGGAGCCGACCTCGGCCTGCTGACCGTGCAGCAGCCCGTGGGCACCGGCGGGGTGCTCGATGAACGAACCGAACGGCACGGTCGAGACGACCTTGCCGGAAAAGACATCACCAACGTTGGGAAGCATTGCGCATCACCTCCTCTCCCAAGCGCGTTGTCCCAGAACGAGATCACGCGCGGGATGGAGGGGCCCTGATCAAGTCAGGGCCGGGCAACCGTTCCGCTCACGGCACAAGGCCGACCCGGCAGTCATAGCGCAAACATTAGCCACCACAGGCCGTTGTCCGCAATGGAATCTAGACTCCGTCACATGCTGGAGACGTCCGCACGGCTGCTGAAGCTCCTGTCCCTGTTGCAGGTGCGGCGCGACTGGACGGGTCCCGAGCTCGCCGACCGGCTCAGCGTCGACGTGCGCACGATCCGCCGCGACGTCGACAAGCTCCGCAGCCTCGGCTACCCCGTCACGTCCCTGCCCGGCGCGGCGGGCGGCTACCAGCTGGGCGCCGGCGCGGAGCTCCCGCCGTTGCTGCTGGACGACGACGAAGCCGTGGCCGTGGCGGTCGGGCTCAGAACTGCGGCCAACGGCACGATCGCGGGCATCGAGGAGACGTCGGTCCGCGCGCTCACGAAGCTCGAACAGATCCTGCCGAGCCGCCTGAGAAGACGAGTGCAGGCGCTCCAAGCCCACACCACGCCCCTCAACAGCGCGGGGCCGACCGTCCACCCCGAGACGCTCACGATCATCGCCGCCGCCTGCCGCGACCACCAGCAGCTCCGGTTCGCCTACACGCCAACGCAAGGCGAGCCCGGCAATCGGCTCGTCGAACCGCAGGGCCTCGTGCACACCGGCAAACGCTGGTACCTCGTCGCGTGGGACGTGTCCAAACAGGACTGGCGCACGTTCCGCGTCGACCGCATCCCCGACGAACCGGCGCTCGCGGCCCGCTTCACGCCCCGCGAGCCACCATCCGACAGCCTCGGCGACTTCGTGTCCCGCCAGGTCTCCACGAACGTCTACACCTACCAGGCCGTGCTCACGGTCCACGCACCCATGCAGGCAGTCGCCGAACGCTCGTCGCCCATGTCGGCGGCGCTGGAACCGATCGACGCCAACTCGTGCCTGATGCGCACCGGTGCCGACTCGCTCGACCGGATCGTGTTCCACCTGATGTTCCTCGGCCTCGAGTTCGAGGTGCACGAACCGCCGGAGCTGCGCGACCACGTCCAAACCATCATCGGACGCTTGCAGAACGCGATTAGAGTGCAAGGGTGACAGTGGACTTCGCCCAGGCGGCCGACCCGTTCCGGCGGGAGCTGCTCGCTCACTGCTACCGGATGCTCGGCTCGCTGCACGACGCCGAGGACCTGGTGCAGGAGACGTACCTGCGCGCGTGGAAGGCGTACGACCAGTTCGAGGGCCGGTCGTCGGTGCGCACGTGGCTGTACCGGATCGCGACGAACGTCTGCCTCACCGCGCTCGACACCCGCACGCGCCGGCCGCTGCCGTTCGGGCTCGGCGCGAGCTCGACCGAGAGCGACCCGCTCACCCAGGACCACGAGATCCCGTGGCTGGAGCCGTTCCCGACCGATCCGGCCGCGATCGTCACCGAACGCGAGTCCACCCGGCTGGCGTTCGTCGCGGCACTGCAGCACCTGCCGCCACGGCAACGCGCGGTGCTGATCCTGCGCGACGTCCTCAAGCTCACCGCCGCCGAGACCGCGGACCAGCTCGACATGACCGTCGCGGCCGTCAACAGCGCGCTGCAACGGGCCCACGCGCAGCTGAAGGACCTCACGCAGGACGAGGTCACCGAGCCCGCCGACGCCAAACCGCTGCTCGACAAGTGGGTGAAAGCGTTCGAGGCAAAGGACATCCCCGCGATCATCGGCATGTTCACCGAGGACGTCGTCTGGGAGATGCCGCCGTACCCGCAGTGGTACAGCGGCCCGGACATGATCGCGTGGCACCTCACGAACCAGTGCCCCGCAGTGCCGCACGGCGCGCGCATGATCCCGGTGCAGGCCAACGAACAGCCCGCGTACGGCCTCTACCTGCGAGAAGAAGACGGCGTGTTCCGGCCGTTCAACCTCCAGGTGCTGGAAGTCCGCGACGACCGGATCACGCACGTCTCGTCGTTCTTCGACCTCAGTCTGTTCCCGAAGTTCGGGCTGCCGGCGACCGCATGAACTCGGAGCGGTCCAGCGGCCGGTTCACCACGCGCAGGTCGCCGATCCAGCCGTACAACGACTTCTCCACGATCTTGTTGTACGCGTAGGCGCCGACGAGCCACGGGTCGCCGGCCGACGAGATGCCGCGCGCCGGTGTGGACGGGTTGCGCAGCAGGGGCGAGCCGTCGACGTACAACGTGGTGTGCACGCCGTTGTTGACGACCGCGACGTGCCACCACGTCTCGTAGGTCATCTCGTGACCCCAGTTCGTCGACAGCCCGGGGAGGTTGCGCGGGAACACGGCCCACTGCAGCGAACCACCGCCGGCGAGGTTCAGCGTGGCGATCGGCTCGCTCGGGTCGTCGCCGGTCTTGCCCGCGGCGGAACCGGGCGCGAGCTTGGTGAACAGACCGCACCACGGGTGGTCGAAGTCCTTGGGCAGCTTGAGGAACAGCTCGATCGTGTAGCCGCGCTCGAACGTCTGCTTGTTCAGCGGCGCACTGTCCACGGTGGACAGATAGCCGTTCTTGCCGAAGAACAGCGACTTGTGCGACGGCGCGAACCGGTGGTGGTCATCGGCCGCTGTCAACGAGCCGGTCTGCTTCAGGTCGTTCCCGTTGCCCGACAGGTCTTTCAGGCCCTCACCGAGCCGCCAGTACGCGACGGTGCCGGATACCAGGACATCACGAGCGGGCTGCGCGGGAGGCAGCACCGGTGGGTCGAACCGCGCGAACCGCTGCTCGAAGTCGATCGGCACGCTGAACCGGTCGACCGGCCCGGTCAGCTCGATCTCCTTGCGTTCCAACGGGTTGAGCGACCGCTTGCCGAGCAGCCACGGCGACAGCGTCCGCACGTCGATCGTCCTGCGGTCGAGGTCGAAGTGGTACAGGCGGATCATCGCGCCGCCGCCGTAGTAGCGGTCCTGGTAGTTCGTGATGTGCACGTGGACGTCGTTGCCCGCGGTGTTGCGCATCGTCGCCCGCGCCGGCGGCCAGAAGTGCCCGTTCAGCGTGAGGAAGATCTGGTCGTTGTCCTTGATCAGCTCGTCCCACAGCTTGCGGCCGTAGTCGGACATCGTCGCGTTGCCCTCACCGCCGTCGTAGACGAGCTCATGCGTGGTGAGGATGACCGGCAGCTTGGCGTGCTGCTTCAGCACCGACCGCGCCCACCCGAAACCCTTGGCGGACATGCGCCAGTCCAGCGCCAGGACCAGCCACTCCTTGCCGGCGGCCGTGAACACGTGGAACGAGTTGTAGCCGTCCGTGCTCGCACCGCGGAACGTCGGCGAGTTGCGGAACCGTGAAGGCCCGAACCTGTCCAGATACGGCGTGCGGCCGCGCTGGTCGTCGGTGCGCGAGTCCGGCAGGTCGTGGTTGCCCGCCAGCACGCTGTACCCGACGCGGCGCCGGTCGAGCACCTCGAACCGCTCGCTGATGTCGTCGATCTCGCTGCGCTGCCCGTTCTCGACGAGGTCGCCGAGGTGGCTGATGAAGACGATGTTCTCCGGCCGCTGGTGGTCGATCAGGTACTGCAGCGTCGCCTTCAACGGCGCCGAGTCGCCGCGGTCCAGGTCGAACATGTACTGCGTGTCCGGGATCACGGCGAGCGTGAACCTGCGCGCCTTCGGATCCGAGCGTCCGCCGACAACGATGTCAGCGGACGCGGAACCAGGCGTGACCAGGGCGGCAGCGGCAGCGGTCGCACCGGTGCCGAGCAGGAAGGAACGGCGGGACGCAGTCATGGCGCGGAGCGTAAGTGCGCTTGACCAACGCCAGGCGAACAGCGAGCGAAACCTGGTCGTAGGGTCCAAGCCAGGTCGATAGCATGGCGAATCATGTCTTGGGGGATAGCACTTGCCGGGGTCGTCGTCGCACTCGGCGGACTGCTGCAGGGTCTGATCGGCTTCGGCCTGGCGCTCATCGCCGTGCCGTTGATCGCGCTGCTCGACCCGACGTTGCTGCCGGTTCCGGTGTTGATGGTCGCCACCGCCCACGCCTCGATGTCGCTCGCGAGGGAGTTCAGCCACGTCGACTGGCGTGGTGTCGGGTGGGCGATGCTCGGCCGCCTGCCCGGCACTGTCGTCGGCATCCTGGTCGTCGACGCGTTGGACCCGAAAGGCTTCGGGCTCGTGGTCGGCGGCTCGGTGCTGGCGTGCGTGCTGCTGTCTGTCACCGCCTGGCGGCCGCAACCCGAACCGAGGTCGCTGGTCACCGCCGGGTTCGCGAGCGGGTCGTTCGGCACGGCCACGGCGGTCGGCGGCCCGATGGTCGCGCTG
The DNA here is from genome assembly GCF_000955955.1 of Lentzea aerocolonigenes. GTDB lineage: Bacteria > Actinomycetota > Actinomycetes > Mycobacteriales > Pseudonocardiaceae > Lentzea > Lentzea aerocolonigenes_A. Next base: position 8,980 of record NZ_JYJG01000384.1, on the reverse strand, counting down.
CTCTACCAGAACCAGGCAGGCCCGCAGGTCAGGGCGACGCTGGCGGCGTTCTTCGTGCTCGGCTCAGGTGCCTCGGTGATCGGGCTGCTCGCGGCCGGACAGGTCACCGCGCACCAGCTGTGGACCGGGCTCGCGCTGATCCCGTTCCTGATCGCGGGTTTCCTGCTGTCCGGGCCGTTGCGCAAGAGGTTCGACGCGGGCGGGATCCGCACCCCTATGTTGGTCGTGGCGGGGGCGAGTTCCGTCGTGCTGATCGTGAGGAGCGCACTGCTGTGAACTGGGGGACGGTCGTCTGGGGCGCGGCGCTGACCGCACTCGCCCTGCTCAACGATCAGCTGCACTGGCTGCCACCGCTGCAGTTCGCCGGGCTGGCGATCGCGGTGCTCCTGATCGTGGTGGCACCGCGTCCTGCCTGGGTCGCGCTGGTGATCGCCGGCATCACCGCGGTCTCGATGCGCTCGGTTGTCCTGATGGTCAACTTCGAGCACGAGGACGACTTCTGCCTCAACGGCGGCGCCCTCTGCAGCTTCGACATCCAGCCGGGCTGGTATTCCGTCGAAGAGCCCTACGCCCCCTTCGACGCCAAGTACCTCTTCGAACTGCCGGTGATTCCGGCGTGGCTGATCGTCCTCGGCGTGCTGGGGTGGGCGGCCCGGCGCCGCAGCTGGCGGACGGCCGTCGCGGGAGCGGTGTACGGCGTCGCGGTCGCGACGATCCCCTACTACGCCCCGATCGTGCTGTTCGCGGCCGCCGCGGCCGCGATCGGGGCGCGCAAGGACGTCCGCTACCTGGCGGGCATCGGGATTCTGATGCTCGTGTTGATGGATCAGCACCAGCCGTGGTCGCTGGTGGCCACGTTCGTCGCGGTCGTGGCCGCACTGGGGCTCGGAATTCGGGCGCTGGTCAAGAAAGACGGCGTCAACGGCCTCGTTGCGCTGGCATCGCTGGCCGCGGCCGCGGTGTCGCCGCTGCTCAGCGCCGGGGTTCTGCTGGTCACGTCGGCGATCCGGCAACCGCTGTGGTTCAAGCTCCTGCTCGGCGCGATCAGCCTCGTGGTCGTGGACGTCGTGGCCACGTCCCTGCACCAGCCCACCGGCACCGGACAGATGATGTGGATCGACTCCAGGAACGCGCCGGTGAAGCCGCCTCTGGACTTCTCGGCGTGGCAGATCCTGGCCGGAGTGCTGCTCGCCGGTGCCGCGGTGGCGGCGCTGTACCAGCACCGCCACCGCGTCGAATCCGATCAGGCGAAGGGCTGAACGTTCGGCTGGTACACCGAACCGCTGACCGGTGCCTCCAGGTTCAGCAGGTACTTCGCCACCGCCGCGTCAGCCCCGGCCGCGCGGCCCAGGATGCAGTGGCCGAACGAGTCCACGCTGATCAGCCGCGCGTTGCCGAGCTCCTTGGACATGCGCTGCGCGAACAGGTACTGCGTCGCCGGGTCGTAGTAGTTGCCCACGACGACGACCGGGTTAGGCGTCTTGCGGTTCCACGGGCCGATCCAGCGGTCCGGGTTGCGCGTCGGCCACGTCGGGCACGTCATCAGGTCGGACGCGGCCTGGTAGCGGCCGAACGTGGGCGACTCCTTCTCCCACTTGTTCGCCGTCTGCTCCCAGAAGCGGTTCGTGCGGACGAACGGCTTGTCGGTGCAGTTGACCGCGTAGTACGAGTCGTCGGCGGTGTACGGGGTCTCCGGCAGCACGTCCTCGTCGAAGCGGCCACCGTTGTTGTTCAGCACCGGGGTGTCCACAACGGACTGAGTGCTGAAAGCAGCAGCGGCGGACGGGTTGAGGGCGTTGTGCACGGCCTGCAAGTACGTCACGAGACGGTTGATGCCCGCGACCGAGTACAGCTCACCGGCGGTGTTGCCCACGACGTCGGCCAGCCCGATCTTCTTGCCGTCCGGCATGGTGACGGGGCCGTTCTTGCGCAGCGCCGCCTTCATGTCCTCGAACTTCTGGCGGGCGTTGCCGGCGAACGCGCACTTGGCGGCACCAGCGGCGTCACAACGCTTGAGCATCGCGTCGAGCGCGATCTCGAAGCCCTGTGCGCGCTGACGGTCGTACTCGGCGCCGTTGGTCAGGCGCAGCTGCGGGTCGACGTTGCCGTCGATGACGATCGCGCGCGACTTCTGCGGGAAGATGTTCGCGTACGTCGAGCCGATCAGCGTGCCGTACGAGAAGCCGACGAAGTTCAGCTGCTTGTCGCCCACAGACTCGCGCATGATGTCGAGGTCGCGCACGACGGCCTCGGTCGACATGTGGTTGAGCAGCGGACCGGCGTTGATCTTGCAGTAGTCGGTATAGGCCTTCGACTGCTTGAGCGAGCTTCCGATCTCCGCCTTGGTGATGGGCAGGGAGTACCAGCCCTCGTTCACCGCGTCGGCCTCTTCCTGGGTGCGGAAGCAGCGCAACGGGTTGCTGCGGGCGACACCGCGCGGGTCGAAGCCGACGACGTCGAACCGGTCGAGCACCTGCGGCTGGAAGTAGTTCTTCGACACCGCGCCGCGGATGAGCCCGGAACCGCCGGGGCCGCCGGGGTTGAGGAAGATCGTGCCGATCTTGTGCGCCGGGTCGTTGGCCGGGCGCTTCATCATGGCGATGCCGGTCTTCTCACCGCGCGGGCGCGAGTGGTCGACGGGCACCTCCTGGGTGGCGCAGGTGAGCCGGGCCCGCTCCTCGGGCGTGACCGAGGCGGGCAGACCGGCGAGCACGTCAGCCGCGCACTGCCCCCAGGCAGCGGGTCTGACGGCAGATGCTTCGGTCTGGGCACTCGCGGTGCCCAGACCGGAAACGACAGTGCCGAGCACGAGCGCACTCGTGAGCACTGCACGCGTGATTGCAGAGGATGACGTCACGCGTGCAGCCCATCACTGACGGTGCACCGTTTGTACCCGTCGAACGGAGGGTTGTGTCCCTAAATGGCTTGGGCCAATGAGACCGCGAACCTTCCTTCTGCGTCAGTCCACCAGCGGTGCAAGGCGAAGCCGCCGTCTTCCAGCTCCTGGCGCACGCCTTCCTCGCGGAACTTGGCCGACACCTCGGTCCGCAGTTCTTCACCTTCGCGGAACTCAACGGTCAACCCGAGTTCCGCGAGCGTCACCCGCATCGCCCGCTTGGCGCGCAGGCGCATCTCGATCCACTCCTGCTCGGCGTTCCACAACGCCACGTGCTCGAAGGCGTCGACGTCGAAGTCGCCACCGACCTCGCGATTCAAGACGTTCAACACATTTCGGTTGAACTCGGCCGTCACGCCCTGCGCGTCGTCGTACGCGCGCACCAACGTCTCGGGATCCTTGACGAGGTCCGTTCCGAGCAGCAGCCACTCCCCCGGCTGCAGCACGTCGCGAACCGTGCGGAAGAACTTCTCCCGCTCGTCCGGAATCAGGTTGCCGATCGTGCCGCCCAGGAACGCCACCACGCGCGGCGACTCACCGGGCAACAGGCTGAGGTGCTGCGTGAAGTCGCCGACCACGCCGTGCACGCGCAGACCCGGGTAGTCCGCCATGATCGCGTGCGCCGCTTCGGTCAACGCCGACACCGACACGTCCTGCGGCACGAACTCCTGCAACGTGCCGTGCTCCCGCAGCGCGCTCAGCAGCAGCCGCGTCTTCTCCGACGACCCGGAACCCAGCTCCACCAACGCGTGCGCGCCGGTCGTCTCCGCGATCTCGCTGGCCCGGTCGGCCAGCACCTCACGTTCGGCACGGGTCGGGTAGTACTCGGGCAACCTCGTGATGTCCTCGAACAACGCGCTGCCCACCGCGTCGTAGAACCACTTCGGCGACACCCACTTCGGGTCCGCCGTCAGCCCCGCGCGCACGTCGGCACGGAGCGCGTGTGCGGCGTCCTCCGGTTTGAGATGAACGTCCAGCACCGGCTCGGTCATATCGGTCGAACCTCCACAGTGGATGGATCCGCGGTGACCACGTGCCGGTCGGGGATCTCCCGCCAGCCCGGGTCGTCGTCAAGCCTCTCGGACGCGATCGTCACGCCCTGTTCCTCCTGCAGCACCCACAGAGTGTGTGTCCACGTGGTGCCTGTGAGGACTTTTCCGTTGGTCAGCAAGAAGTTCAGGCGCGACTTCGGTGCCGCGTCCGCTACTTCCCGCACAAGTTCAACAAGCGCCTCAGCCGGATCCTTCCCGGCCTCCAGGCGACGTCTCAGGACCGTCCACAACAGTGCGGAGTCGGTCGGTGCGTCCATCGTGAGCAAGTCGGTGACGTCCAAGGTCTTCGCCAGCCCGGCCACGGTTCCGGGCCAGCCGTCGACGCGCCCGTTGTGACTGAACAACCACGTGCCGTCGGTGAACGGCGCACAAGCGGCGTCCGACACCGGCATGCCGACGGTGGCCGACCGCACTGCCGCGAGGAAAGCGGTCGACTCGGTGGCCGCCAGCTGCCGCAGGTTCGGGTCGCTCCACAACGTGCCCGCGCGCCGGTACCGGACCGGGCCGGGGAACCAGCCGACGCCGTAGCCGTCGACGTTCACGGTTCCACCGGCCCGCATGTCGGCAGGCGCGTACGACTGGTGCTCCAACGAGTGCGGTGCGTCGTAGAGCACGCTGGCCAAGGACACGGCGGTGCCCAGGTAAGCCAGATGGCGGCACATCGGGCTAGGCGTCCCTGGCGCAGCGGAAGCCGGCGAAGATCTGCCGTCTGATCGGGTAGTCCCAGTTGCGGAAGGTAGCCCTGATCGCGGACTTGTCGGTGCCGAACGAACCTCCGCGCAGCACCTTGTAGTCCGGTCCGAAGAAGACCTGCGAGTACTCGGCGTACGGGAAGACCTCGAACCCCGGATACGGACCGAAGTCCGAAGAGGTCCACTCCCAGACGTCACCGATCAGCTGGTGCACGCCCGCGTTCGACGCCCCCGCCGGATACGCGCCGACCGGCGCCGGACGCAGGTGGCGCTGGTTGAGGTTCGCGTGCTGCTCGGTCGGTTCCTCGTCACCCCAGGGGTATCGGCGGGTCTGCCCGGTCGCGGTGTCGAAGCGGGCCGCCTTCTCCCACTCCGGTTCCGTCGGCAGTCGCTTGCCCACCCACGCCGCGTACGCCTGCGCCTCGTGGAAGCACACGTGCACAACGGGTTCGTCCGGCACGATCGGCTCGGTGACACCGAACGCCGTGCGCACGAACGAGTTCCCCTCGCGCTGCCAGAAACGCGGCGCGACCAGCTTGGCCGTCGTGCGGTGTTCCCAGCCCGCCTCCGTCCACAAGCGACGATCGTCATAGCCGCCCGCCAGGACGAACTGGGCGTACTCGGCGTTCGTGACCGGCGTGGTGTCGATGAAGAACGAGTCGACGTGGACGGCGTGCGCGGGGCGTTCGTTGTCGAGCGCCCACGGTTCGTCCGATGTGCCCATTTCGAACGGTCCGCCCGGGATGAACGCTTCCGTTGCGGGCACGAGGTTTCCCGCCGGCGGAAGCGGCGCGTGCAGGACGGGTTCGCCGGTGCGCAGCTGGTGCGTGGCGAGCATCGTCTCGTCGTGCTGCTGCTCGTGCTGCACGATCATGCCGAACGCGAAGGCGTTCTCGACGAGCCTGCGGCCCTCCAGCGGAACCTTCTCCAGCACGTCGAACACCTTGCCGCGCACGTCTCCCACGTACTGCCGCGCCTCGCGAGGGTTGAGCAGCGGCAACTCGGGCCGGACACTGCGGGAGAACTTGAACGCGTCGTAGTACTCGTCGATGTCGCTCCGCACCGGTTCGCGACCGCCGACGTCACGAACGAGCCAGAGCTCTTCCTGGTTGCCGATGTGCGCCAGGTCCCAGACCAGCGGCGACATCAGCTTCGAGTGCTGCCGGACGAGATCGTGCTCGTCGACGGCGTCGGTCAAGGCGGTGGAGTCAAGGCGGTGGAACGCGCGCGCGAACGCAACAGTTCCTCCGCCACCTGCTCGCGGAGTTCTTCAGTCACAGCTTCCCCTCAAGCTCCCGGCTGATGGCGCTGATCTGATCGTGCGAGAGACCCGTGCGAGGCAACGCCTCAACACCAAGGGCCACAACGTCTCGAGCCGCTCTGGAAATGCGTTCGTCCGCCATCCCGTGCCGCGCGGCGACGAGCCACCGCCCGGCCGCCCGTTCGGTCGCCGCCAGCACACCGTCCACAACGGACGGATCGCTGAACAGCGCGACGAGCAGCGCACTCGGCGCGATCCAGCCGCCGGGCGCGGGGGTGTCGAGGTATCTGATCTCGATGTACCCGCGCGGTCTCACCGGCGGGAACATCGTCGTCATGTGGTAGTCGAGGTCGTCGCTGGTGGGGCCGCGGTCGAGCGCCCCTTCGATCCAGTCGGCGAACGTGAACCTGCGCGGCGGAATCCAACTGGGACTCGGCCCGCGCACGACGATCACCGGTGTGTCGACGACCCTCTTCGCATAAGTCTGGGCCGGATCGGCGCACACAGCACTGGGTCTGGTGCGCACGGGATCCGTGCCGTAGAGCGTCCGCATGCGCGCCGACGCCCAGTCTTGATGCATGCCACCGATGCTCGGCGAGTTCGCGAACAACGCGATCAGCACCGGCCCGAGCTGGTGCACCGCGGCCCACCGGTCCCGCAGGTGCTTCTCCTCGCCGAAGTCGAGGCACACCTGCAGCCCTGCGGTGTTGCACATCATCGCCAAGCCGTCGGCGCCGACGTCGTTGAACGCGTGCTCCATCGCCGCATACCTGGGCACCTGCAGCATGCGCGTGGGAGATCTGTGCAGGTCAGCGCCTCGGTCTCCGAGCACGAGACCGTGGTCCGCCAACATCGCGGTGAGATGGGAGATGTCTTGTGCGACCGTTTTGAAGAGGTCCGGGAGGCTGGTGCAGGGAGGGGTGGAGATCTCGACCTGCCCGCCCGGTTCGACGGTCAACGGGGTGCCGCTCGGCAGCGGCCGCTGGGGGCTGTCCGGAACCAGCGTGGGCGGCGCGTGCTCTCCGAGAGCCGCGGCCAACCGATTCCTGTCTAGCGTCTGACCTGGGTCTTCCGCGTGATGCACGGTCCATTCGAGCTCCACGCCGAACAACCTCGGTGGCCCGTGCTTGAAACAGACCGAGGCCACATAAGCCTCGGCCTCGGCGCGGTCGGCGAACCTCACCGGCGCCGGTTTGTTACGCAACGCAGTCACGCTGCCACACTCCCCGTGATCGAATGGCGCACTCGACGCTACACGCGGGGTCTGACAGTTGCACGGGTTCGCCCGACCGCAAATCCTTACGGATCAAGGACGTGGCTCGTGCGCACGCGTGCGCGCAAGGGGAATGTGACGCACCTTCCTTGGAAAATCTCCAACTCCTACCGTGACCACATGACCACGTGGCGCCTACGAGCCCAAGGCCTCGCCGGAGCAGTCGCGGCGGAGGGCGTCTTACGCACCGCCGCGTGGCGTGAGGCCCTCGAATCGGTCCCACGACACGAGTTCGTGCCGGCGTTCTACGACCAACGGCCGGACGGCACGTGGGCGCGCACCACCTCTGCGGACGACGGCTGGCTCGCGGGCGTGTACCGCAACGAGCCGTTGGTCACCGACCCCGTCACGCTCGCCTGTTCGGCCAAGCCCGGCCTCCTGGTGCGGATGCTCGAAGCTCTCGACGTGCGGGACGGGCACCGGGTGCTGGCGGACGGCTGCGGCTACCTGGTCGCACTGCTGACCCACCGGCTCGGCCCCGGCCGGGTGTTCACGTCCGGCGCCGAGGAGCACGGACCGTTCGACCGGATCATCCGGATCGAAGAACGGTTCCTGCACTCCCCCTGATCGAATGGCGCACGAGCGTCACACCAGCGGCGGCGGGCCGAGGAGTTCGATCGAGTGCAGGGCCGCGGCGTGACCCAGCGCGGCGGGATCGATCTCGGGCGGCGCCGGCAGGACGCGGGCCCGCGCCGGTTCCCCGACCGCCGACGCGAAGTCCTCGAAACCGGACGGCGTGGTGATCTGCAGAGCACGCAACGGCTCGGCCGCGTCGACGACGAACGTGTGCGGCAACCCGGCGGGCAGCAGCACGAAGTCGCCCGGTCCCGCGGCGAACTTCTCGCCGTCGCAGAGGAAGTCCGCGCCACCGGACAGCACGTAGAACAGCTCGTCCTCGACGAGATGCCGGTGCAGCGGCGGCGCGAAGCCGGGCGGGTTCAGGAACTCCACGACGGTGAGCCGGCCGCCGGTCTGCGCGCCGACGGCTTTCGTGGTCATCAGGCTGCCGAGGAACCAGACGGCCTCGCCCTCGTCGGCGCGGGTCAGGTAGGGGCGCATGATCGCCTCCAGATTTAGCCATACCGTTGGTATAGTGAATATGCCACTAGTATGACCGAACTGTGGGCGACGTCAAGAAGCGCGAGTACCGGTCGCGGGTCCGCGAGGAGGGCGCGCGGCGGACCAGGCAGGCGGTGGTCGCGGCGGCGGCGGAGCTGTTCGTGACGCGCGGCTACGCGGGCACGTCGCTCAACGACGTCGCGAAGGCCGCGGGGGTTTCCCGGCCGACCGTGTTCACCGCGTTCGGCTCCAAGCCCGCGCTGCTGCGCGAGGTGCTGGACGAGGCACTGGCGGGCGACGACGAGCCGGTGGCGGTGCGGGACCGGCCGTGGTTCCGGCCCGTCTGGGACGCGCGGACGCCGGCCGAGGTGCTCGACGCCTACGCCGACGTGTGCGTGCTCATCGCGGGCCGTGTGGCAGGGCTTTTCGAAGCGGTGCGCCAGGCAGCCGACGACGCGCCGGAGGCGGCGGAGTTGTGGTCGACGCTGCTGCGCAACCGCCGCGCCGGAGCGGCGATGGTCGTCGAGCACGCGGCCGGACTGGGACCGCTGGCACACGACCTCACGACGGCGATCGACGTGGTGTGGCTCTACAACGACCCCGCGCACCACGCGTCGCTGGTCGGCGGTTGCGGCTGGCCGGTGCGGAAGTTCCGGGACTGGCTCGCGGACAGCATGAAGCGGGCGGTCCTCGACGACGGACCGCCCGCGCGGGACAGCTGGTAGTACTTCGTCAGGTCGCGCTGAC
>NZ_JYJG01000383.1 GCF_000955955.1 Lentzea aerocolonigenes | reverse complement strand
AACGTTCCGGGCCACGCCACTAGTCCTCCTTGCGGTCCACCGCGCGGCCGAGCTCGCGCAGGCCGATGTTGACCGCGATGATCGCCACCGTGCCCGCCGCTGCCACGACGTGCAGCCCGGCACCCGCCAGCGACCCCACCGCGGCCGCGCACCACAGCGTGGCCGCGGTGTTCAGTCCGCGCACCGACAGCCCGTCGCGCAGGATCACGCCCGCGCCCAGGAAACCGATGCCGGACACCACCTGGGCCGCGACCCGCGTGGGGTCGCCCTGGCCGTCGAACCCTTGTGCGGACAGCAGGACGAAAAGCGCCGCCCCCACAGCCACGAGGGCGTTGGTGCGCAGGCCTGCCATGCGCGAGCGGTACTGCCGCTCGAAACCGATCAACGCGCCGAGGCCCATGCTCTCGGCAATGCGCAGCGTCATGTCGAAGACGTGCATCGTGTGACTCCCCTTGTTGCGCAGGGGGTGTGCGTCACACGCCAGAAACTGGAGCGTGCCCAAAAAGGACGTGCGAGGTGAAAGACCTGCGCGGGCTACTGTCGCCTGGCATGTGTCGCTCACCTCGCTTCCTGGTGTCTGGTTGGCAAGACCTGTTCACGTTACTGAACCGGGCGTGAGGCCGGGGTGAGAGTGGGACGGACGTCTCACTCCCAGAAGAAGTCGTTGTGCTCGAACACCAGCCGGTGCTGCTCGTGATCACCGCTCAACGCCCGCACGGTCTCCTCGAGCATCGCCGTGACGCCCGGCCACACGGGTTCGCGGTCCGCGCCGCTGTACTTGTCCCACTCCATCACGCACGCGTACTGCTCGCCGCCACGCAGATCCACGAACAACCAGTAGCCGAGACCGTCGGTCGCCACCGGCAGCCACGCCGGCAGCCACAGCTCCACGCACGGCGTTCCCGCGGGTTCCCGCAACGCCGCCGCCTCGAAGTCCTTCTCCTCGCCGCGGGTGGCGAAGTGGATGCCGCTGATCGCGTCGATCATCACCTTGCGCAGCCGGAGCGCTCCGTCCAGCCCGAGCGGCTGCCAGTGGGGCGGGATGAGCGGCCAGCGCCGGTACGTCTGCGCGATACCGCCGAACTGCTGCCACCACGCGACGAGCTCAGGCGGCAGCAACAGCCCGAGGGACTCCTCGGCGGAGGCGATGTCCGAGTCCGTGGCGGGCGGCCGGAGCGCGGCGTGCAGCGTCGGCGACGTCGCGCGGACCCAGCTCTCGATCCCAGTCCAGCTCATGGCACGGAACTAAAGCATCTCGAGCGGCTCAGGACCCGCAGGGGGAGGGAAGGCGCGGTCCAGCTCCGCCAGGTCCTCTGCGGACAGCTCCAACGACGAAGCCGCCGCGTTCTCCCGCACGTGCGCGGCAGAACCAGCCTTGGGGATCGCGATGACACCAGGCAGCCGCAGCACCCACGCCAGTGCCACCTGGGAGGGTGTGGCGCCGTGCCGGGCCGCCACCGATGCCAGCACCGCAGAGCCCAGCAACCTGCCCTGCTCGACGGGGGAGTAGGCCATGACCGGCATGCCGGCGGATGCCTGCCACGGCAGCAGATCGTGCTCCGGGCCGCGCCGCGACAGGTTGTAGAGGATCTGGTTGGTCTGGCAGAAGCCGGGCAACTCGGCCAGCGAACGCATGTCGGCCAGGTCGAAGTTGCTGACGCCCCAGTGCCGGATCTTGCCGGACGACACCAGCGAAGCGAACGCCTCCACCGTCTGCGACAACGGCACGCCGCCGCGCCAGTGCAGCAGGTAGAGGTCCAGGCGGTCGGTGCCGAGGCGGCGCAGGCTGGCCTCGCACGCGCGCACCGTGCCGGTGACAGAGGCGTTGGAGGGCAGCACCTTCGACACCAGGAACACCTCGTCGCGGCGTCCGAGAACCGCCTCGCCGACGAGCGACTCGGCAGCGCCGGACCCGTACATCTCGGCGGTGTCGATCAACGTCAGGCCGAGGTCGAGGCCCTCCCGCAGCGCCGCGATCTCGGCGGCGCGCAGAGAGGACTTCTCGGCCATCATCCACGTGCCCATCCCGAGCGCGGGAACGGTCTCTCCCGACGGCAGCGTCACGGTCATGGCGCCAAGGTACGTTGGACTGATGCGTCGTGCGGGCCTTGTGTTGTTGGTGCTGCTCGTAATCGCGTCAGCAACAGCAACTCGGTTCGTCGACATCCCCGACGGCGCACAACTCCGCGAACGAGTCGGCCAAGCGGGCACAGCGGCCCCTGCCGTGTTCGCGGCGATCTGCGCGCTCGGCACAGCGATCTTCTTCCCGAAGCCGGTGCTCGCCACCGCGGCGGGCCTGCTGTTCGGCGTCGCGTGGGGGAGCGTGCTGGCGATCGCCGGGTTCACGGCGGGCGCGATGATCGCGTTCGGCATCGCCCGCCGGCTCGGCCGCCGAGCCGTGGCGCCATGGCTCGGAGAACGGCTGCGCACGATCGAAGACGTGTTCGCCGCGAAAGGCATCGAGGCGACGCTGGTCGTGAGGCTCTTGCCAGTGGTCCCGTTCACCCTGGCCAACTACGGCGCGGGTGTCACAGCGGTCACACCACGGCACTTCGCGCTCGGCACCGCACTGGGCCTCATCCCGTCCACCGTGCTCGCCGCGACACTGGGAGACGCGCTCAGCGACCTCGGCTCACCGCGGTCGATCGTGGCGCTGGCGATCTGGACCGCGCTCACCGCGGCAGGCCTCGTCTGGGGCCGTGCACTGCTCAAGGCGCCGCAAAAAGCCGCCCCGGCGGGAGACCGGGACGGCCGTGCGGGTACGGCGTCCACGCAGCTCTTCGAGGCGCTCGTCGAGCAGCTCCTCGAGCTCGGGGATCGACCGGCGCTCCAGGAGCATGTCCCAGTGCGTGCGCGGCGGCTTGACCTTCTTCACCTCCGGCTCGACACCGTCGATGATCTTCGACTCGGTGCCGTGGAGGCGGCATTCCCAGGTCGGCGGCAACTCGGCGTCGTCGGAGAACGGGACCTCGAAGTCGTGTCCCTTCGGGCAGGCGTACCGCGCTGCCCGGCGCGGAGCGAGATCGTGGTTGCGGTCGGTCTCGTAGCTGACTGCTCCGAGCCGGCTTCCACGCAAAACGCGGTCGGCCATGGCGGTGTCCTTTCGCTCGGCTCAGGGCCGGGGCCCAGGCTTCTTGCTCACCGTGTGCAACGCCCGGATTGCTCCGTTTGTTTCCGGCTCGCTCTCATGGTCGCCCACAGTGACGTCGTTCACTCGTCAACGAAGGCTTCCTACTAATGGATGCGATCGCCACAGGATCGTGACGCGTTATCAAGCTACTGTGCTCATGCGTCACTCTAATGGCCTAGCCAACCCTGTGTGTAACCGCCTAGGCCAAGCGCAGCTGGCCACTTTGTGCGACGTCAGGGCCTAGGTCACCCAATCGGAAGTGACGCCGGCAGAGCACTTGGTAACGGATAGTAGTTTCCGTGGTATCGGTTACACAGTTGCTCTCTGTACCCGATCGGTGCTGTTCCGTATCCGAAACCGTGTCCGCGACCAGAACCGTGTCTCCGGCGCGAATCACCCGTCCAGCCCGCACCCGCGCGTTGAACCGTCCCGGCACCCCGCACCAGCACAACACCTCGACCTGGATGGCCTTCAGCTCGTCGGCCAGTTCGAACAGCCGCTGCCAGCCGCTGCGACCCCGGGAACATCTCGCCGCGGAAGTCCGTGGCGAGCCCGAAGCAGTAGACGTCGACCTGCACGTCGTCCGCGAGCTCGGCCAGTTGCTCGACCTGAGCGGGGGAGAGGAACTGCGCCTCGTCCACGATCAGGTAGTCCACGCGCTGGCCCACGGCCCACTCCGCGCGCACCAGCTGGCGGAGGTCGTCGTCGCGGATCTCCGCGGCCTCGCGCGTGATGCCGATGCGGCTCGAGATCTGCGGGCGCCCCGACCGGTCGTGCCGCACCAGCAGCAGCCCGCGACGACCCTGCCGCGAGTTGTTGTGGTCGATCTGCAGCGCCAGCGTCGACTTGCCGCAGTCCATGGGGCCGAAGAAGAACTTGAGGTGTCCCACCACCGGCGTAGACCGTCGGGAACCCGCGACAGGCACAGCGGACAGGGCATCTGTCGGATCGGGGAGGGCGTCCACGGCGGGTCACCCTAGTGCCTGGGTGGTGATCTTGAGGAATCCCCACGGCGTATCCCTGCCCATCGATCCTCCCTTCCAGTCGGCCGCGCAACCATCGCGCAGACATTGCCGCTGCGCAGACCATCGAAACATCGTCTCGACTCGGACCACTCGATAACTTCAGTGCTGCCTGAAATCGGACCACGTCCGATCTTCCGCTTCCCGATATAGCTCGCGCCGCGATATATTCAACGACATGAGTGGTCGGGTCATGTCCGAGCAGACGTTCCTCGTGCTCACCGCGCTCGCGGAGGAGCCGTTGCACGGTTACGCGATCGTGCAGGCGGTGGAGCAGCTGTCCGAGGGGCGCATGGTGCTGAGGGTGGGCACGCTGTACGGGGTGCTGGACCGGTTGGTGGCGGACGGGCTCGCCGAGCGCGACCGTGAAGAGGTGCATCAGGGGCGGCTGCGGCGCTACTACAAGCTCACCGACTCCGGTGTGCGGGCGTTGCAGGCGGAGGTCGCGCGGCTGAGCGCGAACGTGCGGGCGGCTTCCGCGGTGCTGAGGGGGAGGGGTGTCCAGACATGGGCGAACAGGGCTTGAGCAACCTGGAGCGGCGCTACCGGCGGCTGTTGAGGGTCCTGCCGAAGTGGTACCGGCGGGACCGCGAGGAGGAGATGGTCGGGCTGTTCCTGGCCGACCGCACCGACGAGCTGGACCTGGAGCACGGCTGGCCGGGGTGGGGCGAGACCGCGGCCATGTTCGGCCTCGCCGTGCGCACGCACCTGGCGGCCGGTGCGGCGTTCACGAACGTGCCGGCCAAGGTCGTGTGGCGCGGCGAGATCGTGCGGGCGCTGGGCATGATCGGGCTGCTGCTCGGCGTGTTCTTCGCCGGAGCGGCGATCACACAGCTCGCCGTCGCGTACGGCAATCCCGCGTGGGCTCCGGAGATCAGCTGGTGGCGGCTGCTGGAGATCGGGCCGATCGTGGCGTTCGCGGCCCTGCTCGGCGGGAGGCGCACGCTGGCGAAGGTCTCGGCGCTCGCGCCGGTGCTGCTGGCCGTGGCGTCGCTGGGGGAGTACCGGTACGTGTTGCTGTGGAGCGCGTTCCAGGTGCCGTCGCTGGTGACGTTCGTGTGTCTGTGCCTGGGTTTCCACCGGGAGGCGCCGACACCGCCGGCCAGGAGGCTGCTGTGGTGGGGCGGGGGAGCGGTCCTGCTCGGTGTGCTCGGCGGGTTCGCGTCGGGACTGGGGCTGATCGTGGTCGGGCTGGTCACGGTGGCCATGCGCGTGGTCGCGTTCGTGCGGGGTGACTTCGTGCTCGGGCGTGCGTTGTCGTTGTTCGCCGTGCTGCAGCTGGCGCCGCTGGCGTTCCTGCTGGTCGGGGGAGAGGCGCTGGTGCTGGCGTTGCCGATCGTGGTGCTGCTCGTGTTCAGCGCGCTCGCGCCGGTCCGGAAGCCGCGGCTGTCATGACCACCAACCTGGAGCGCCGCTACCGGTTGCTGCTCAAGGTGCTGCCGGGGTGGTACCGGGAGGACCGCGAGGAGGAGATGGTCGGGCTGTTCCTGATCGAGCGCACGGACGAGCTCGACCTGGAGCACAGCTGGCCGGGCTGGGGCGAGACGGGGGCGATGCTCGGTCTGGCCGTGCGGACGCGGTTCGCGGCCGTCAGCGCGCCGGTGGGGGCGTTGCGGCTGGGCGGGGTGGTGCGGTGGCTGGGTGTGCTCGGGTTGCTGCTGAGCTTCACCTACATCGCGACGGCCGTGCGCAGCGAGATCCTCGTCCGTTCGATGCCGGAGTTCCTGCCTCAGCCACCGTGGGTGATGCTGAGCCACTTCCTGCCGGTGGTGGCGTTCGTGTTGCTGCTGAGGGGGCAGCGCACGTGGGCGAAGGTGGCCTACGGGCTGACGTTGGTGGTTTGGCTGACGCAGTTCTTCCAGGTTCAGCCGAGCGTGTGGTCGGTGCTGTGGCACGTTCCGTCGATCTTGACGCTGGTGTGCCTGTGCCTGGGGTTCCACAAGGACGCGCCGACGCCGTCCGTGCGGCCGCTGGTGTGGTGGGCCGGTGCGGCGGTGGTGCTCGGCCTGGCCGACGTGGTCGTGCTGGGCAGTGGCGCGGTCGTGCTGGCGGTCGCGGTGCTGGGCCTGCGGGTCTACGCCCATGTGCGCGGTGACGCGCTGCTGGGACGCGCGTTGTCGGTGTTCGCGGTGGTGTTCGGGGGATGGGTCGCGCTCACGTACGTGCCGGCGCCGCCGGAGTTCAGGGGTTATCTGGTGGTGGCGGCGGCGCTGCTGGTGATCAGCGCCGCCGCGCCGGTCAGACGAGCGTCGGTTCTGCGTTCCCGACTGCCTTGATGGCCCTGCGCACGGGCACGAAGGTCAGCAGGATGAAGCCGGCGACGAAGAAGATGATCAGGGCGAGGATGGCGGGCCGCAGGCTGCCGGTGGCCTGGCCGACGCCGGCGAACACCAGCGGGCCGAGCCAGCTGGTGGAGCGCTCGCCGACCTCGTAGAGCGAGAAGTACTGCGCCTCGCGGCCGGGCGGCACCATCTGGCTGAACAGGCTGCGGGACAAGGCGTTCGTGCCGCCGAGCACGATGCCGATGCCGGCCGCGACGAGGTAGAACTGCATCTCGTCGCCCGCCTTGACGAAGAACGCCGCGGTGATGACGACGATCCACACCACGAGCGAGCCGAGGATGGTCTTCTTCGCGCCGATCCGCTTGGCCACGAAGCCGTGCAGCACGCCGCCGATGAACGCGACGAACTGGACGATCAGGATCACCGTGATCAGCGTCTGCTGCTCGAACTTCAGCTCGACGCTGCCGTACTGCGCCGACACGTTGGCCACGGTCGCGATGCCGTCGGTGTAGATCAGGTAGGTGCCGAGGAACGCGAGGGTGAGCGGGAATGCCTTGGCCTGCTTGAGGGTCGCGCCGAGCTCCTTGAAGCCGGCGGAGACCACGGAGCCGCCGTGCTCGCTGCCGTGCGGTGCCTGGTGCTCGGTCAGGCGCGTGAGCGGGATGATCGTGAACGCCGCCCACCACACGCCGGAGATGACGAACGCAATGCGTGCGGCGTCACCGGACGTGATGCCGAGGGAGTCGGCCGACAACGTGATGCCGAGCTGGATCGCCAGTGCCACACCGCCGCCGAGGTAGCCGAACGCCCAGCCGCGGCTGGACAGGGCGTCGCGTTCGTCGGGTGTCGCGATCTCGGGGAGGAAGGCGTAGTAGACGACGACGCTGGCGCCGTAGCCGATGTTCGCGATGATGAAGAAGAACACGCCGAGGGTCCAGTTGGTGCCCGACACGGTCGCCAGCGCGATGGTGGCCGCGGAACCGGTGAAGGCGAAGGCCGCGAGCATCTTCTTCTTGTTCTGGGTGCGGTCGGCGATGGCGCCCATGACCGGCAGCACGACGACCTGGATCACCGTGGCGATGGAGAGCAGGTAACCCCACAGCGAGCCGGCGGGGAACTGCGCTCCGAGGAACGTGACGTCGCAGTGGTCGAACGCGCTGTCGTTCCCGCAGGGATTCGCCCCGTTGAGCGCCGTGTCGGCCTTGGCGGCGTTCGTCGCGATGCTCGTCAGGTACAGCGAGAAGAAAACTGTGACCACGGACGTGGGGAACACGGAGTTCGCCACGTCGTACCAGACCCAGCCGCGCTGCTCTCGGCGGCGTTTGATCTTGCTGGCGTCGGCGGCGTCGTCGCCCTTGACCTTCATGTCGGCGGACTGTACTTGTCCGCCGACACGGCCGATGATCGACTGCCCAACCTGTTACCAGGTACCGCGCGACCGGAGTACTTCCCTCAGCACGTCCGGCCTGTCGGTCACCAGACCGTCGACGCCGAGATCGAGCAACGCGCGCATGTCGTCCGCGTCGTCGATCGTCCACACGTGCACTTCGAGGTGCCTGCGGTGCGCCGCCTCGACGAACCTCTTGTCCACCACGGTGAGCCGTCCCTGGTTCACCGGTACCTGTGCCACCTGTCCGCGCACGGCGAGCCCGGCGAACGGAATCCGCCCGGCCGCCCAGAGCGCGCCCGCTGATCGTGGTCCCATCGACGTCAGCAGTTCCGGTCCGCCACGGCGCCGCAGCCGTGCGAGCCGGCTGTCCGAGAAGCTCGCCAGGCACACCCGGTGCAGCGACTTGGCCTTGCGCAACAGGTTCAGGATCGGCTCGACCGCGCTCTCGCTCTTCACGTCGATGTTGAAGAACGTGTCGGGCAGTTCCTCGAGCACGTCCGCGAGCCGCGCGATCGGCTCTCTGCCGCCGATCCGTGCCATGCGCACCTCGGTCCAAGGCAGTTCCGAGACCTTGCCCTGCCCGTCGGTCGTCCGGTCGAGCGTGTGGTCGTGGTGCACCACGACCTCTCCGTCGCTCGTGGCGTGCACGTCGGTCTCGATGTACCGGTATCCCTCGGTCACGGCCCGTCGGAAGGAGCTCAGCGAGTTCTCCATGCCGCTGAGGTCGTCGACGTGCCAGCCGCGGTGGGCGAACGCCCTGGGGTGCGGGCCTGCGAGGTACGGGTGGGTCACGAGGCCGAGTCTGCCTGGTCGCGGTGGCTCCGGGGTGGACAGTGGGTGGCGAGACACTTTCTTCTTTCTCTCTATTCTTTCAGTGTCGCCTAAAACCAGGCCTATCGGCCTCACAGTCCCAGCCCGACCGCACGAAACAACCACGCCATGGAACGAGGAAGGCCCGCTACGCGTGGGGTGAGAAGGGCAGAGAGCGAGGAACCTTCGGGCAAGGTCGCGGCGCCGGGCGCAGTCACGACACCACTTGCGCAAGGCGACGGATCGCACGCACGAGCGCACCCGTTCGTGTGAACCAACCGCCGAACCCCTCACAACACACCGAAACCTGCCCTGAAACCAACACCAATCGCCGAACCGGTACTGTCCGGTTCCCTACGAAGGTCGTGCTTTCTGGCGCGTCGCTGGAGACCACCCACCGGCATTCGCTACCGTCGCGCGCCATGGAGCGCTCCATGGAGGCGGATGAGCCCAAGCACTGTGCGTGGTGCGGGAGGCGGTTGCCGGGGAGTGGGCGAATCGGCCGGCCACGCAGGTACTGCGCTCAGCCGTGTCGTCAGCGCGCGTACGAGCGGCGGGCGGCGTTGCAGCGGGGCGGGCTTCCCGAGGATGCCGTAGTACTGTCCACCGCTGAGCTGGCTGATCTGCAGGACCGGTTGTTCCAGTTGCGGTGTGCCGCCGAGGACGTGGTGACGGCGGCGCAGGACGGGGCTGAGAACGAGGAGCTGCGGAAGCTGGCTGCCGAGCTGGTGGAGTCGGCGAAGGGTTTGGAGCGGCTTCGCTGAAAGCCGTTCGCAAAATAGCGAACTGACCGGCGTAGCGGGTTGCTTACGTCCGGTGATCGGACGATCATGACGCGCGTGACCTCGTATACCCGCACGGTGCTGGACCGGGCGGATGTCGGCTATGCCGTGACGGACGCGCGCGGGAACCTGTTGTGGTGCAACCGCGCGCTGGGCGCTGTGCTCGGTGTTCCGGTCGAGCAGGCTTATGGACGGTCGCTGCCCGCGCTGTTGCCTGGGGTGCCGGAGGTTCCGGCGCCTGCCAGGGAGGTGCTGGCGCCCGGTCCGAAGTGGCTGGAAGTGCGGTGTTCGAAGCTCGGTGACGACCTGATGTACGAGGTCGTGGACGTGTCGGCGTGGCGTGATCGCGAGCTGACCGTGACGCAGGAGGCGGACGCGCTGCGCAGGGCTCAGGCGCTGGGCCGGATGGGCACGTGGGAGTGGTCCATCTCGGACGACCGCGTGACCTGGTCGGACACTCTGCTGGAGATGTTCGGGTTCTCGCCGGGGACGGCGTTCGACTTCGAGCTGTACTCGCAGCTGGTGCATCCGGACGACCTGCCGATGATCGAGGAGACGCTCGACACGGCGCTGAAGACCGGGAGCGTGTTCACCTACACGCATCGGATGCTGAGGCCCGATGGCGCGGAACGTGTCTTCGAGTGCTTCGGCGAGGTCGTGGTGGGCGATGACGGTGCACCGCTGCGGGCTCTCGGTACCGCGCACGACGTCACCCAGTCGTCGCGGGTGCACGACGAGCTCGTGAGGATGGCCGAGCAGGACCCGTTGACCGGTCTGCCGAACCGCAGGGCGCTCACGCGGGCGCTGGAGAAAGAGCTCGCGAACAACGGGTCGGGCGCGTTGCTCGTGCTGGATCTGGACAACTTCAAGGACGTCAACGACCTGCGCGGTCACGCGGTGGGTGACCGCGTGATGCGGATGCTGGCGAGCGCGTTGCAGTCGCGGCTGGGTGACCGGTTGATCGCGCGTCTGGGTGGTGACGAGTTCGCGGTGGTGCTGCCGGGTGCGTCGCTGGAGGACGCGTCCGATGTGGCCGACAACCTCAAGGCGGCGGTGGCGGGGTTCCCGCTGGCGGGTATCGGTACGCCGGCGCGGATCACGGTGAGCACGGGTCTCGCGGAGTTCGGTCCTGGTGACTCGTGGGAGCTGGTGCTGGCGAACGCCGATCTCGCGCTGTACGCCTCCAAGGCGGCGGGCCGTGACCGGGTGACGGTGTACGAGCCGAACCACTACGCGGACACCGTGAAGCGGGTGAGTGTGCTGGATCGGCTGAGAGCGGCGCTGGCGGGCAACGGTCTCGCGCTCTACGGCATGCCGATGGTGGAGCTGCACTCGGGCAAGGTTCTCGGCCATGAACTGCTGCTGCGCCTGGAGGACCAGCAGGAGCCGTACCTCGGCCCGGCGGACTTCCTGCCGGTGGCGGAGCGGTCGAACCTGATTCTCGACGTCGATCGCTGGGTGTTGTCCACGGCGATCGACGCGCTGGTGGCCGAGCCGGACTCGCGGTTGCGGTTCAACGTCAACGTCTCCGGCCGCACGCTGGAGGATCCGGACTTCGGTGGTTTCGTGCTGGACAAGCTGAGCAGGGCGGGCGTCGCCCCTGGCCGGCTGGGCCTGGAGATCACGGAGACGGCGGCGGTGACCAATTTGGACGCTGCCGTCACGCTCGCGACCCAGCTGCGCAGCTTCGGGTGCCGGATCACGCTGGACGACTTCGGCAGTGGTTTCGGGTCGTTCGTGCATCTGAAGCATCTGCCGATCACGGGTATCAAGATCGACGGCGAGTTCGTGAAGGGTATCGAGACCAACGACGCGGACGCGGTGCTCGTGTCCGGGATCGTGCAGATCGCCAACGGGCTGGGGCTTTCCGCGGTCGCCGAGTGGGTCGAGCGGCCGTCCCAGGTTGAGGCTCTCAAGCAGCTCGGTGTCCGGGTGGGGCAGGGTTTCCACCTCGGCAGGCCGGTGCCGTTGCGTGACGTGGTGAACGCGGAGCGCATGCCGCCGAATGGCGCATTGTCGTCTCGGGTGGTCGGAGCAGAGGATGGTGCGCGCTCCTGATCCCCGCCTGATGGGATGCTCGTGTCTTCTTGCGGTTTGCGTCGTCTTGAGTTGAGCGTTGCCGAGCCTGAGAAAACGGTGGACTTCTTCGCCGTGGTTCTCGGTTGGGCGGTGATAGCGGAGCCGGGTGGGTCGTTCACGGGCTGGGTCGGGGACAGACTTGCGGCTCAAGTTGTTGCGGGAGAAGAGGGTTGGCGTGTCTTCTTCGGTGGTGACGAGCCGCGTGCGTTGAAGGCGAACTCCTCTGTGGACAGTGGCCGGGTGCTGCACGGCCCGTGGGCTCCGGCGCCGCGGCATGGTGAGCCGTGCTGGGTCGAGCTGATGACCAGCACGCCGGACGAGGACGACGCGTACTGGAAACGCGAGCTCGGCTGGGAGACCGCGGCCGGAGACCGGGGCCTCGGCCTCTACACCTCTTCGCGGCACGGTGATCCGCGTCCGGTGGCGGGAACCATGCACTCGTCGTTCGGCGCGGAGTCCCACTGGGGCGTCTACTTCGCGGTCGATGACATCGAGGCCGCGTGCGCGCGAGTGTCCGAGTTGGACGGTCGGGTGTCGGTGGGGCCCTCGCGACTGCAGATCGGGACGTTCGCGTCGGTCGAGGGCCCGCACGGTGGAGCCTGCGTGCTGCTGGAGAACCCCAAGGGGTGGGGCGGGAACTGGGCTAGCTAGCGGGGTCGCGGTCGAACCACGCCACGGTGAGCAGGATCAGCCCGGTGGTGATGCTGACGCCGGTGTTGATCAGCAGGTCCGTGGTGGCCATGCCGATCTCGCGGCCCCAGTGGGCGAGCTGTGAGCCGGCGTCCCAGAACAGGTACATCAGCGCGTTGACGAGGATGAGCTTGCGGCGGTCCGCTGCCCGCCGCAGGCCCATCGTCACGATCGTCACGGCGATGATCAGCACGTGGTAGCCGGCGACGCTGTACCACTGGAACGCCCGCGTCGGGGTCATCTCGCCGCCGAGGTAGGCGCGGTCGGTGATCTCCGGGGCGAAGGCGAGCACGACGGCCTGCAGCAGGTTGAACGCGACGTACACCCAGAGGACGATCTTCATCCAGAGTTTCATCAGGCGTCGAGCTCTGGTGGGAAGCCGCCGGTGGCGATGGGGCCCCAGGAGTCGATCGTGACGCGGATGAGGGACTTGCCCTGGCGCAGCATCGCGGCCCGGTACTCGTCCCAGTCGGGGTGCTCGCCGGCGATGCAGCGGTAGTACTCGACGAAGTCGTCCAGCGCCTCTGGCAGGTCGAGGATCTCGGCGGTGCCGTCGATCTGGACGTACGCGCCGTCCCAGTCGTCGGAGAGCACGCACATCGTGACGTTGGGGTTGCGGCGGGCGTTGCGGACCTTCGCGCGCTGCGGGTAGGTGGAGATGACGATCCGGCCGTCGGTGTCGATTCCGCACGCGACGGGGGAGACCTGCACTCCGTCGGTGGAGGAGCGGCGGGTGATCAGGACGCCGTGGTGGCGGGAGCGGAGGAACTCGAGCAGCTGCGGCCGGTCGACGACGTCGGCCGTGGCGATCTTCGGCATGATGTGCAGCATGGCACGGTTCACCTCGTTCGACGGCACCGAACTCGCCTACCGGGAAACCGGCGAGGGCGCTCCGCTGCTGGTGCTCGCGGGCGGTCCCGGCAGGGCCTCGGAGTACCTGGGGACCCTGGGCGGGCTGGACGCGCACCGCCGGTTGGTGGTTCTGGACAACCGCGGCACTGGCGAGTCCGACGAGCCGGCGGATCCGTTCACCTACCGGCGGGACATGCTGGTCCGCGACGTGGAGATGCTGCGCCGCCACCTCGGCTTGGACGTGGTGGACGTGCTGGGTCACTCCGCGGGCGCCGGGATCGCGATGGGTTACGCGGCGGACTTCCCGGAGCACGTCGGCAGGCTCGCGCTGCTCACGCCGGCGCTGCGGTCGGTGGGCCTGTCGCCGGAGCAGAGCGACTGGGACACGTTCCTGGCCGCCCGTGTGAACGAGCCGTGGTTCGAGAGCGCCACGACGGCGCTGGCGCGCAACGCCGCGGGGGACGACTCGGTGGAGAACCGCGTCGCCGCCTCTCCGTTGCTCTACGCCCGCTGGGACGACCGCGCGCAGGCGCACGCGAACGCGGAGCTGGGCCAGTGGAAGTACCACGTGGCGCTGGGCTACAACGCCGAGGGCGCGTTCGTGCCGGGGATTCTGCGCCGGGCGATGACGGACTTCGGTCACCCGGTGCTGGTCTACGCGTGCACCGAGGATCCGATCTCGCCGGTCCGCCGCTGTGCGGAGCTGGCGGAGCTGTTCCCCGACGTCACGATGTACGTGCACGAGGGCGTGGGCCATTACCCGTGGGTGGAGGATCCGGACACGGTGTCCAAGCAGCTCGCGACGTTCCTCGACGCCTGAACAGCGCCTAGGCGCTGAAGACGCGGTCTCGGCCGGAGTCCTTGGCGTGGTAGAGCGCCTCGTCGGCGGCCAGCAGCAGCGGGCTGAGCTCCGTCGCGGTGTCGGGGAAGACGGCGGCGCCGGCTGAGGCGGTCAGGCCGGTGATGACGCGGGTCTCGCCGCCGCGGTCGATGACCTCGACCTCGAGGCGGGCGATGTCGAACCGGAGGCGTTCGGCGGTGGCGACGACCTCGTCGGTGCCGACACCGGGCAGCAGGATGGCGAACTCCTCGCCGCCGAAGCGGCCGACGAGGTCGTAGGAGCGGACGGCGTGCTTGAGCGCGTCGGCGACGGCGCGCAGCACGCGGTCGCCGGCGAGGTGGCCGTAGGTGTCGTTGATCTGCTTGAAGTGGTCCAGGTCGAGGATCATCAGGCCGACGGTGGAGACCAGGCGGCGGGCGCGGGCGATCTCGCGTTCGGCGACGTCGTGCCAGAACGTCGCGTCGACCAGGCCGGTCTTGGAGTCGGTGCGGGCGGCGACGCGGAACTGCGGCAGCAGCAGGCCCATGTGCAGGGCCAGCACGGTGAGCAGCAGGATCGGCGTGAGCCAGGGGCGGGCGGTGGCGATGATCGCGAAACCGGAGCCGAGGCCGACCGAGGCGGTCACGATCAGCACGTCGGACGCGTGGCCCAGCGCCGTGCGGATCGGGTTGGTCCGGTTCGTCATGACGATGGCGCCCACGACCAGGGCGTAGTTGACGAACCAGTACAGGAATCCGGCGGTCACGAGGGCGAGCAGGCCGCGTGGCCCGTCCAGCTCAGCGGGGTTGGTCGCGGAGAACATGGCCAGCACCCATTGCGCGGCGGCACATCCAAGTACGACAGTGGCGGCGGAGAACAGTTTCCGGTAGAGGACCGCACGGCGTTTGTAGACCCGCAGCCACGCGTGCAGGTAGATGGCCAGCACGAGCATCACGAGCAGTGGCATGGGGAGTACGAGCACGCCCGCGAACTGCCACACGGACTGCATCTGCGCGTGAGGAACACCCTCAGAGGAGATCTCGCGGATGCGTTCGATGCCGCGTGCCGCTTCCATGTGCACGAGTGCACCCACGGAGAGTGCGCCCAGCCACACCCAGTGGCGCACCTCGACAGGGGTAAGCCGTGCGGTCGCGAGCGTGACGAGTGCCGCAGCCACGGCAATCGTCACGACGTAGGTCAGCACAGCAGGAGGAAGGGACCATAGCTTCCACCGGCGCGGGTCGAGCCAAGGCACGCTGCCACCCCCACCGAAAACCATCAGGAACCAACCACTGTAGCTACCGGGTCACGCGAAGTCGTGGCTCCATGTGGGGGACCTCACCGTGAGTAGTCCTCGCGTTCTCACCCCTTTTGTACAACCCGAAAATCCCACAAGGAGACGGTCATGATGAACCGCGCGCAGTCCACCGACTGGACCTTCGTTTCCACGTCCACGGACTGGACGTTCGCTTCGACCGACTGGACGTTCGCGTCGTCGACCGACTGGACCTTCACCTCGACCGACTGGACCCGTGGCTCGACCGACTGGACGGTGTGAGAACAGCCTGATGCCGGACTTGGCGACGGAGGGTGCTTGATCCGGGCACTCTCCACCGCCGCCGGGCATCACGTTTCGTCACCACGACACCGCCTCCACGCCCTCGCACTGGTTGAATCGGCCACTCTGCGGCTTGGGGGTGATAGGGAGTGCTCGCGTTCGGGGTACTGGGACCGCTCTCGGTCGAGCGGGACGGGCACGCCGTGCCCCTGAAAGGCCCGAAGCTGCGGGTCCTGCTGGCCACCCTGCTGCTGCGCGCGAACTCCGTGGTGCTGCTGCCGACCATCATCGACCGGCTGTGGGACGGGGTTCCGCCGCCCGCGGGCCGCACGTCGGTGCCGATGTACGTGCTGCGGCTGCGTCGCGCGCTCGGCGAGGACGACGACGCGGTCATCGAGACCCGCCCGGACGGCTACCTGCTGCGGATCCGGCCGCAGGCGCTGGACCTGACCCGGTTCCGCGACGCCGTGCGCTCGGCCCGCACGGCCGACGGCGCCGGGGAGCTGGCGTTGCTGACCGAGGCGCTGCGCTGCTGGCGCGGCCCGGCGCTGCAGGACGTGCCCTCGCAGTCGCTGCACCGCGACGACGTCCCGGCGCTGGCCGAGGAGCTGCAGGAGGCCCGCGAACGGTTCTTCGACGCGTGTCTCGCGCTCGGCCGTGCCCGCGAGATCATCGGCGACCTGGTGCGGGCCACCGAGGAACAGCCCTGGCACGAGGCGTACTGGGCGCAGCTGGTGACCGCGCTGAGCCGCACCGGCCGCCGGGCCGACGCGTTGCGCACCTACCGCGAGATCCGCGGTCGTTTCGTCGACGAGCTGGGCGTCGAACCCGGTACCCGGCTGCAGCTCGCGCACCAGGCGGCCCTGACCGTGGACATCCCGGACGCCGCGCCGCCGGTGATCGCGCAACTGCCCGGTGACCTGCGCCGGTTCATCGGACGAGCCGCCGCGATCAAACACCTGGACCGGCTCACCGCCGGCGACGAGCGCAACATCGTGATCTCCGGGCCGCCCGGTGTCGGGAAGACCTCTCTCGCGGTGCACGTGGCCCACCGGTGGGCCGACCGGTTCCCCGACGGCCAGCTGCACGTGAACCTGCAGGGTTTCGCCGCCCACCCGCCGCTGTCGCCGTCGGCGGCGCTGCTGCGGCTGCTCGGCACGCTCGGCTTCGGCCGTGACCGCGTGCCCGCCGACCTCGACGAGCAGTCGGCGTTGCTGCGCAGCGCGCTCACCGGACGCCGGATGGTGCTGGTGCTCGACAACGCCGCCGACGCCGACCAGGTCCGTCCGCTGCTGCCCGGCGCGCCCGGCTGCGTCGCCCTGATCACCAGCCGGCACGACCTGCGCGGCCTGGTCGTCAACCCCGGCGCGCAGGTCGTGCGGCTCGACGTGCTGGACGAGGCCGAGGCCCGCGCGGTCCTTCTCGACCTGGTCGGGCCGGTCCGCGCGCAGGCAGAACCCGCCGCCCTGCGCGAGCTCGCCGCCACCTGCGGGCACCTGCCGCTGGCATTGCGGATCGCCGGCGCGAACCTCGCCGCCGACCCCGGTTGCAGCGTCGCCTCCTACGTCCTGGAGCTCACCAGCCGAGGCCGTCTGGCCGCGCTGGCCATCGACGGTGACGACCAGTCCGCGGTGCGGGCCGCGTTCGACCAGTCCTACCTGCGGCTCAGCGGTGCCGACCAGACGTTGTTCCGGTTGCTCGGCACCGCGCCCGGCCCGGACATCGGCGTCCCCGCGGCCGCCGCGCTCGCGGGCGTCGACGTGTTCGACGCACGTCGGGCGCTCGACCGGCTCGCCGCCGCGGGGCTGCTGCTGCGCACCGACACCGGCCGTTACGGCTTCCACGACCTGATCCGCGAGTACGCCGCCGACCGAGCCCGCGGCGAGGACACCGACACCGCTCACACCGCGCTCGTCACCCACTACCTCGACCGGGCGACCGCGGCCGCCCGGCTCGCGTTCCCCGTCCCCGCGGTCCGCGACGCACCACCCGACCCGGCGCTCACCGAGCCCGACGCGGTCCGCTGGCTCGACGACGAGCTGTACAACCTGCTCGCCGCCGTCACCTGGGCCGCGACCCGCCCGGACGCCCAGCGCCTGGCCTGGCGGATGGTCGCCGTCCTGCTGGGCTACCTGCGCGCCCGCGGCCACACCGGCGAGGCGGTCTCCACCCTCGTCGCCGCCCTGCGCGCCGCGGTCACCGCCGGCAACACCGAGGCGCGGCTGTCGCTGCTCAACCTGCTCGGCCAGATCTTCTACAACCTCAGCGAGTGGGAACGCGCCGCCGAGCACCACGAGCAGATGCTCGCCATCGCCCAGGAGCTCGGCGACCCCGACGCCGAGGCCGACGCGTTGCACAACATCGGCCGCCAGGTGCTGCAGCTGGGACGTCCCGCCGCCGCCCTGACCTACAGCCGCCGGTCCCTGCAGATCTGCCGCGCCACCGGCAACACCGAGCTGGAGGTCCAGGCCCTCAACTCCAACGGCCTGGGCAACCTCTACCTCGGCGCGCCGCTCGTCGCGCTCGACCACCACGAACAGGCGCTGTCGCTGGCCCGCGAGCTCGATCACCGCGAGCTCGTGCACCGCAGCCTCAACGGCCGCGGCATCGCCCACTGGGCACTGGGCCGGCTCGACGCCTCGGCCGCCGACCACGATCAGGTGCTGGCCTACTGCCGGCACGCCGGCCAGCGCATCGGCGAGCTGGCCTCACTGGCCTGCCTCGCGGAGGTCCACCTCGACGCGGGCCGCCTCGATCGCGCGGCCGAGTTCGCCGACGAGGCCCTCAAACTCAGCGGTGAGCTCGCCGAACGCCGCACCCAGACCAACATGATCATGGTGATCGCCGCGATCCACGAACGTCGAGGCGAGCCCGGTTCCGCCCGCAAGCGGTTCGAGGAATCCCTCGAACTGGCCCGCGACATCGGCTTCGGCTACGGCGAGGGAGCCTCCCTGCTCGGCCTGGCCACCGCCCACCGCACCGCGGGCGACCCCGCGACCGCCCACACCCTCGCGGCAGAGGCGCTCGACCTGCTGCGCGGCAACCGGCAACTCCTGCTCGAAGCCGACGTGCTCACCGAACTCGCCCACACCCTCCTCGCCCTCGGCGACCCGGCCACCGCCGCCCGCACCGCCACCGAAGCCGTCGAGATCGCCGCCCGCCAAGGCCGCCAACTAGCCGAACACCGCGCCCGCCAGGCCCTTTCGGCGTCTGCAAGTACCCCCAACAAGTGATCAAATAGCCTCTACCAACTGGCCGCCTCACCAGTTGGTAGTAGGTAGAGGCTGGATGATCTTGGGTTGGTGGTACTTGCAGACGCCATGGCCAGCAAGCGGGCTAGGTGGCCTGCTCCAGCAGCCGCGCGCTCTGCCGCCACCACCACACCGCCCCGCCCGCGGCCACCGCCCCGACCAGCCCTGCCGCCGCCACCACGTCGTGCGCGGGCCACCACTCCGCCAGCACGCCCGCCGCCGCGATGCCCAGCCCCTGCGACACCCGCAACGCCGTCACCGCCAGACCGAACGCCTGCCCGCGCACGTCGTCCGGCACGATCCGCACGAACGTCGTGTTCGCCAGCAACTGGTAGCCGCTCGCCGCACCCGACAACGCGAACAGCACCAACGACCACACCAGCCCCGGCGCGAACACCATCGGCACGAGCACCGCGCACGACACGACCGACAGCCACGGCATCCACCGCATCCCCAGCTCACGGGGCATCCGAGCGAGCACCACCATCCCCGCCGCCGCGCCCACCGCGTACGAGCCGAAGATCGCCCCCACCACCGCCGGACCCGCGCCCAGCTGCGCCGCGAACGGCACCGCCAGCGCCTCGCCCACGATGTAGAAACCGGACACGCACGCCAGCGCGACCAGCGCCCGCAACCGGTGATCACGCCACACCAGCCGCGTCCCACCCGCCAGGTCCGCCGGCCACGCCCGCACGCGCCGGCCACGCGGCGCCGGCCGGTCGAGCAGGAACAACCCCACGAAGAACGCCGACACCAGGAAGGTCACCGCGTCCGCCACCAGCACCGGCCCCGACCCCAGCCACGCCACCAGCGCCCCACCGGACAGGAACCCGGCGACCTGCGCCACCTGCGTCACCGTGCTCAACACCGCCTGCCCCAGCGGATACCGCTCGTCGGGCAGGATCTGCGGCAGCAACGCCGCCCGCGCCGCCCCGTGCGGCGCCCCCGCGAACTGCACCAGGACCAGCAGTGCCGCCAACGCCCACAGGGGCATCAGCGGCACGGCCATCACCAGCAGCAGGGCCGCCCGCGCGAGGTCGGCGGCCACCATCACCTCCTTGCGTGCGAACCGGTCGGCGAGCCCCGACAGCAGGGGCCCGCCGATCAGGTCCGGCAGGAACGTCAGCGCGAATGTCAACGCGGTCAGGCCCGCGCTGGCGGTGCGGTCGTACACCAGCACCGTCAGCGCGACCCGCGCGAACTGGTCGCCGGCCACCGACACCAGATGCGCGACGAACAGGGCGCGGAACTCACCGTCGCGGGCGAGCTCGCGGTAGCCGGGCATGCGCTACAGGATGGACGACCAGAACGCGCACTTGTGATCGCGGGCGAAATCAGTGCCCCTGATTGCTCCAGGTGCCAGTGATCGCACCTCCGAACGCCACCCTGGATCACCGGTGCGCGCGAACCGTCCCCACGCCGCGATCATGTAGTCCGACAGCTCCCGCTGCTTCGCGTCCAACGGCGCCTTCATGTCGAACAGGAACATCAGCTCGGACGCGTGAAACGCCTTGTAGTCGGGGAACGGCGGCAACGGGAAGATCATCGGCGCGTCGGAGTCCGCGAACTCGTAGCCGAACACCCGCTGATGCCGTCCCAGCTCCCTGCGCGCCACCTGGGTGGTGCACGACCACGACTTGTCGGTCAGGATCCTGGCCATCTCGTCGCGCGCGTCGTTGTTGCCGTTGACCGGGTACCGCGCCACGACCTCGTCCGCGTTCGTCTCACCGAACAACCCGGCCACGAAGGCGCGGTAACCGGCCTCCGGAACCACCTGCGGGAAGATCAACGGCGCGAACAACGTCATCTCGTCGTGCGTCGACCCGACCATCGTCGGCACGTGGGTCATCCGCCCGGTCCTCTGGACGAGCGCCGGGTCGACCGGCAGCACCGCGGTGCCGTACGCGGGGGAGCCGAACTGCTCGTGCACCGTCAGCAGCCTCTCGACCGGCAGGCCCCGCAAACAGGCGATGTCCGAGCAGCCCAGAGGCTGCGCGGCGCCGAGCTTCTCCACCTCCGCCCGCGGCTTCCAGATCCCGGGGAACTCACCCGGCGCCGAACCCGGGAAGGTCAGCCCGCACGGACCCGACTGGATGATCGCTTTCGCGAACAACCCCGCCGCCCGCGGTGACGCCAGCTGCGCGCAGACACTCAGCCCACCCGCCGACTCACCGAACACCGTCACGTTGCGGCTGTCACCGCCGAACGCGCGGGCGTTGCGCTGCACCCACTTCAACGCCGCCTGCTGGTCCGCGAGACCGAACGCGCCCGACCCCGCCAGCCCCGGATAGCCGAAGAACCCGAACGCCCCGAGCCGGTAGTTCACCGTCACCACGACCACGTCGTTCCTGGTCGCGAGCCACCGGGCGTCGTACTCCGACGCCGCGCCCGCGGTGAACCCGCCACCGTGGATCCACACCATCACCGGACGCGGCCTGGCCGGATTCCTCGCCGGCGTCACCACGTTCAGATAGAGGCAGTCCTCGGTCTGCGAGCCCGGCTGCCCGAGCTGCCCGTTCTGCGCGCAGTACGGCGCGGGCTTCGTCGCGTCCCGCACCCCTTGCCACGCCGCGGCGGGTTCCGGGTCCTTCCAGCGGTTCTCGCCGACCGGGGGAGCGGCGAACGGGATGTTCCCGAACGAGCGATACGTGCCCGTCACCGTCCCCGAGACCACGCCCTTGTCCGTGCGCACCACGGACCCGTCGTCCTGCGCGGCCGCCACGCCGGCGACCGAGAACGCCATCGCCGCCGCGAGCACGGCGGTCAGCATCGTCCTCACAGCTGCCCCCAGAAATCGCACTTGTGGTCCTTCGCGAAATCAGCAGGCCGCACCTGACCCGCGGCCAGCGACTGCACATCGGCCTTCCAGCCGGGATCACCGGTGCGGGCGAACCTGCCCCAGGCCGTGACCATGTAGTCCGAGAGTTCCCGCTGACCCGGCGTCAGCGGCACCCCGAAGTCGAACAGCAACGGCAGCTCCGAGGCGTGGTACGCCTTGTAGCCACCGGGGATCGGCGGCATGTCCGGGAAGATCATCGGCACGTCGACGTCCGCGAACTCGTAGCCCGACACCCGCTGGTGGCGTCCGAGCTGCTGCCGCGTGTCGTGCGACGCGCACCCGAACGAGCTGTCCGTCAGCACCGTGCCGAGCTCGTCGCGGACGTCGCCGTTGCCGTTCACGGGGTAGCGGGCGACGATCTCGTCGGCGTTGGCCTCCCCGAAGAAGCCCGCGATCTGCGCCCGGTACGTGGTCTCCGGAACCACCGCCGGGAAGATCAAACCGACGAACAACGTCGCCTCGTCGTGCGTCGACCCGACCATCGTCGGCACCCGGTGCATGCGGCCGGTCTTCTGCGCGGCCACGGGATCGATCGGCAGCACCCGCGTGTCGTACGCCGGGTTCGCGAACACGGCGTGCACCTCGAGCAGCTTCGACACCGGCAGGCCCCGCAGGCACGCCACGTCCTGGCAGCCCAGTGGCTGTGCGGCCCCGAGCTTCTCGACGTCCGCACGGCGCCTCCAGAACGTCTGCCCCGGTTGCGCACCGGTGACCCCGCAGGCGCCGGACTGGATGATCGCCTTGGCGAACAACCCCGCCGAACCCGGCGACGCCAGCTGCGCACACACGCTCAGCCCACCGGCCGACTCGCCGAACACCGTCACGTTGCGGGCGTCGCCGCCGAACGCGCGGGCGTTGCGCTGCACCCACTTCAACGCCGCTTGCTGGTCGGCGATGCCGAAGGCGCCCGAGCCGGGCAGTCCCGGATAGCCGAAGAACCCGAACACACCCAGCCGGTAGTTCACCGTCACGACCACGGCGTCGTTCTTCGTCGCCAGCGACTGCGCGGCATAGCTCGCGGCGCTGCCACTGGTGAACCCGCCACCGTGGATCCACACCATCACCGGGCGCGGCTTGCGCGGGTTCTTCGCGGGTGTGGTGACGTTGAGGTAGAGACAGTCCTCGGTGTCCGAGACAGGCTCGCCGAGCCCGGCGGACTGCGCGCACCTCGGGCTGGGCTTGGTCGCGTCCCGCACGCCCTGCCACGCCCGCGCCGGCAGCGGATCCCGCCACCGGTTCTCACCCACCGGGGCAGCGGCGAACGGGATGTTCCCGAAAGTGCGATACGTGCTGGTCACCGTTCCGGACACAGCACCCTTGTCGGTCTGGACGACCCGGCCGCCGCTGTCCGCCTGAGCAACCGGGACCTGGATGACGGCGAGAGCCATCGCGGCGGCCGCGGCCACCGTAAGAATCCTTGCCATGAGTTTCTGACCCCCTTCGGCCTCGAACGTATCGAGGTCCGCGCACGCCGCAAACCGCTTAAAGGCAGTTGTCCCGGTCAACGAAAGTCGATGTTCCGCCGCCCCCGGTTGCCGACATACCGACCGGTCGGTACCCTCCGTCTCGTGGGTGACACTTCACTGCCGCAACAGCCGCTCGTGGACGCGCTCGTCTTCGACTGGGGCGGGGTCCTGACCGTCTCCGTGCCCGAGTTCGTCGGCGCGTGGCTGCACGCCGAGGCCATCGACCGCGAGGTCTACGGCCGCATCATGCGCGAGTGGCTGGGCCGCGACGCGCTCCCGGACAACCCGGTCTTCCGCCTGGAGACCGGCGAACTGACCGTGCCGCAGTTCGAACGGCTCCTCGCGGCCGAGCTGATCACCACCACCGGTGCGGCCATCGACGACAACGGGCTGCTCAAGCGCATGTTCGGCGGCGCCACCCCGGACCCGGCGATGGTCGAGCTCGTCCGCAAGGCCCGCGCCAGCGGCCTGCACACCGCGCTGCTGTCCAACAGCTGGGGCGAGGGCTACCCGAAGGACCTGCTGATCGAGCTGTTCGACACCGTCGTGATCAGCGGCCGCGTCGGGATGCGCAAGCCCGACGAGCAGATCTACCGCCACACCCTCGACCAGATCGGCGTCCCCGCCGGGCGCGCGGTCTTCTTCGACGACGCGCCGGTCAACGTCGAAGCAGCCCAGGCTGTGGGCATGCACGCGTTCCGCCACACCACCGCCGACGACACCCGCGCCACCCTCGCCACCCTCGGAGTGAACCTGTGACCGAACTTCCCGGCCTCGACCTCGGGGCGCTCGCCACCCACCTGGGCACAGGACCGCTGACCGGCGAGCTGTTCCCCGGCGGCCGCTCCAACCTCACCTACCGCGTCACCGACGGCACCCAGCGCTGGGTCCTGCGCAGGCCGCCGCTCGGTCACGTGCTCGCGACCGCGCACGACATGGCCCGCGAGTTCCGCGT